>CAZWIN010000075.1:9008-10254 GCA_964633855.1 uncultured Chitinophagales bacterium | reverse complement strand
GGCATCTCTCTACGATGTTGCATATTCCGTTGCACAGCTTGCAGCATTGGGTATGACGATCGGATTGGGCGGTGTAACGCTTGCTGCGTTTGCATCTCTTGCTGTCGGGGAAGAAGAGGCCATGAACCGCTTTTATGCTTTTCTGATACGCATTGTTTCGTTGCTGACGATTCCCCTGTATGCATTTCTGTTGTGGAACGGCAGAAGCGTCATACAGATTCTGTATTCGGAGAAGTTTGACGCGGCATTCCCCTTATTGCAAATGATTCTCGCATTCAAAATATTCTCCCGGCTTTTTGGCGGACAAGAGAATGCGGAATATTTGCTCTCAAAAGGCAGCGTTGGCCCACTCGTGGCAGTTGGATTGGTAGGGGGATTGTGTAACGCAATTCTCAATGTTGTGCTTATTTCCCAATTTGGTGCCTTCGGTACTACGATTGCCAGTGGTACAGGGAATCTCATTGCAAATGTTCTGGCAGCACTACTAGTGTACAAGGCCGCTGGAGGAGGCCCACAATTTGCATTTTGGATCAAACTTATGGTGATGAGTCTTGCGTCGTCGCTTCTGAGTCACGTTCTCATTGAGGGGATATCTCTGCCCGCTCTCATAGGACAAGCGTTCATCTACGCAGGATTGTTGATTGTTCTGTTCAGACTCATCAAACCTCTGACACACGAAGACTCTCGCTGGCTGTTACAAGTCAGCATCAGGCTCAAAAAGGTCCTTCAACCATTCACCAGTCCGGCACCTTCATTTTGACAAATGCGCATTGCCCTTGTTGCACAATCATGCGATAATCGTTCAGGAATAGGCCGGGTGGTGCTGAACCTCGCCGCGGAGTTTCTCTCGAAAGGCAATCATGTGCATATTGTTGCCCAAAACGTCGAGAACGCAAAACCGGGAACGCGAACCCATGAAGTCGCGTCGTTTCCTTACTCAAATGCTCTTGATAAACTGGCGTTCCGGCTGGATGCGCCCTCCGTGCTTTCAAGGTTTGGTGTCGGCGTTGTCAATGCATTCGGTGTGGGAAGGTGGGCGGATATTGTGACTGCCGGAAGTTGCCACCTTGCAGGGATGAAGATCCGGCAGCAACACGGAAATGCATTGATGTGGAGAAGAAACTTCGGGCTGTATGACCGGCTGTCTCTACAGGATGAAAAGGTGATGCTTACTGCCTCCGGCACAAAGCGAATCATTGCGGTATCGCAAATGGTGAAAGATCAAATCCAATCATACTATGGCATT
>CAZWIN010000075.1:7213-8998 GCA_964633855.1 uncultured Chitinophagales bacterium | reverse complement strand
AGGATCGCGGTTATCCCGAATGGTGTGGATGAAGCATGGTTTGCGGCTCCGACAATGAGGGAATCGGCCCGAAGCAAACTGGGAATCCATCCCGATGAGTTCATCATGCTGTTTGCAGGAAATGAGTTTGACCGTAAAGGTTTGGAAATCGTCATTCGATCGTTACAGGATATTGAAAAACATGCAAGACTTGTTGTTGTCGGAGGCGATGACCCGAAGCGTTATTCAGCACTTGCCGGGAAGCTGAATATTGGCAGTCGGGTCTCATTTGCGGGGGTTGTTGACGATCCGATCGGGTATTTTGCCGCTGCTGATGTCTTCGTCATGCCTTCATTGTATGAACCCTTCGGCATGGCCATTATTGAAGCGATGGCCGCCGGCGTTCCGGCAATTACATCAAAAGCATGCGGCGCTGTGGAAGGGATGCAACACGGGGTGCACGGCCTTTATTTAAATAATCCTCTTTCCGTGGAGGAACTTGCTTCATCCATCAATCTCCTGATGAGTGACAACTTACTGGCACAACGCATCGGCGAAGCTGGCAGCAGAAGAGCCCGGGATTTTGTCTGGCAAAAAATCGCCGCACGTACGCTTCAGGAATACCGTCTTATCCTGTGAGTATTTCCCGCCAATACTATCGTTCTGTTGAGGGCTACCATGACCTGGCCGAAGCATCCCACAGCCAACTGATCGTCAGCAAGGAACAGCTGCTGCCATATATGAGAAATGATGGCCTGGTCATTGATATCGGCGGGGGAACCGGTTTCAATGCCGATCTGCTCTCCATTCCCCGTGAAAGATATATTGCAGTTGATTATTCCGAAATTGGATTGGCCCAGGTCAACAGCAGAAAGCGTGGCCACGCAGTTGCTTCGGATGCCGGGCTGTTGCCGTTCAGGGATGGACAATTCTCAACAGTGCTCTGCAGTTGGTCGCTGGAACACTTTGAACAACCTGAACTCATCCTCACCGAAATGTACCGGGTCGTTCGTCCACAGGGCTGTGTTATTATCTGGGGGCCGAACTGGGATAATATTTTCCGAAAAGATTTTCCCCAATTCAGGCATAAATCCTGGTGGTATAGTCAGAAAGTGCGATGGTTTCTGTTCTTGAAGATGATTGGCAATGAGTTTTTCCCTTTTCGTTATCATCCTTACATCAATACTGATGTTGCAGCATTCCACAATCCCGGGAAGCACATCGGCGGTGATGCCGATGCTGTGCATTGTGTTCTTTGCCAGGAGACGGCTGGATTTTTGGAATCAAAGGGCATGAAGTTGCTTCACCTCTCCGACTTTTCTGAAATGGCAAGCCACATGAGAAATACGCCTCTCATTCGATTCGCGAGAAGTTGCCTGAAGCCTCTGCTGCCCGTTCTTCGCCGCCTTCCGCTATTCCGTGGGTTTGTTCTCCGGTTTCCACTTGTCGTGGAGAAATGCTAAATGGTGGGGAGAGCCTTGCTGTTGAGTGATCGCCAATTTCTGCTTTTGTGTGTCGTACTGTATCTCTCATTCAGCTTTTCGTTGTTCTGTTCGTGGCCCGTTCCCTGGCCGGACGAAGTTCACTTTGCTGATATTTCCCGGACGTTTGCAGAGGAGGGGCACCTTGGCACCACACTGATCTCCGGAATGGAGCAGCATGTCTATTGGCAGCCACCGCTGTACTTTGTTGCCTCCGCTGCAGTGATCACGCTCGGTGGTTTCCATCTTGAAGTACTGCGAATATTCTCGGTACTTATCGGCGTGGGGATTATCTGCTTGACTGGGATAATTGCTAAACGTGTTT
>CAZWIN010000075.1:0-7203 GCA_964633855.1 uncultured Chitinophagales bacterium | reverse complement strand
TTCTCACAATGCTCTTGTGTTCAAACTATCAGTCTTGTTTCTCGCGGTTAACCCTCTCTTTGTGAACTATGTAAAGCTGGCACGTATGGATGGGTTGTGCCTTCTTTTTGTTTTGTCGGGCGTTCTGTTCATGCAAAGCACAAAGCACAGCAAATGGATTGCAGGGCTTTTCTTCGCACTGGCTTTTATGACCCATTTCATGGGCGGAGTTGCACTTGTTATTGCCACATCATATTGGCTTCTTGTCTCTGGAAAAAGCGAAAGGCGGCAAGATGCATTGGCATTGATTGTGCCAACCGTCTTAGCTCTTGGTCTCTGGAGTTTGTACGTTCTTCAGGACACCGTATCATTTCTCACACAAATGAAATTCCAGTTTGAGAGAAAGTCTCATGCACCGGGCGAATCGTTCCTTCAATTTCTTGTTTCCTTCCGGAGTGTCCCTTTTTGGTTTTGTATGATGGTTCTGTCAATATTTGCTTCAAGGTGGAGTTCCCTTATTCTTATTCTCCTGGTTGCCAATCTCTTTGTTGTCGGAATGGCATATGAGTTTTCCTATCATCTGTATGTATTGCCGTTTGCGGCAATTATGATTGCGCTATTGCTCGTGCGCTGGAAGGAAAGCAACCATAGAATATTACGGCTGGTATCACTGAGTGCACTCGTCCTGATACTCCTGAATGTTCTTCTGTATTTTGGATATTTTAACTCTATCCTGCATTTCCGAACCGGTACGGTTCGGAATTACGAAGCTCTTGTGAGTGAAGTTGAACAACACCTTGTTCCTGAAAGCAAGGTACTTCTCTCCGGCTATCCGAGCTTGTTTTGGGGTTTGAAGGAGTCGCAAAAGAATTTCCGGCTTACTGAAGCTGTCTTTCTCACTCCTGAAAAGAAAAGCACTGTCCTTAATGATGTCCGGTATATTGTATTTACGCGGACATATGATCCGGTGAAGGACTCAGAGGAGTTTCTTGAGCAATTGGTAACATTCACAGAAATGTGCAGCCGGAATGGTAAAGAGTTGAAGTTGGTAGCGGCACTGGGAGTAAAGCAGCAATATGTGTCCAGTGCCGGGTTATTTGAGATTGTCCCTGTGAAAGTTAAGCCACCAATCGAATGAGTACGCCGAGCATTGCTTGTATTGTGCTGAACTGGAACGGCGGCGAGCGGATTCTCCGGTGCATACGATCATTGTATGCATCTTCGAATATCACACCGCAGGTCGTTGTGGTTGACAATGGTTCGAGTGACGGTTCCCTTGAACTCATTCAACGGCAATACCCGGACGTTCAGTTGATCGGCTTTGAAGAGAATGCAGGACTTGTACTTGCCCGAAATACAGGAATCCGGCGCGCGCTTGAACAATCATTCTCATTCGTTCTCTTTATTGATGATGATGCCGTAGTCGAAAAAGATTGCCTCCACCGGCTTTTCTCAGTGCTTGAGAATACTCCATCAGCCGGAATTGCTACGCCACGGATTTTTGACGGCAGTGATGTGGAAATGATTTGGTACGATGGGGGAGTGACGAACATCTTCGGTGATACACTCCATAGAAATATGGGGAAGAGAAAGGGCGAAACTGAAAGCAACACGCCGCTGACGATTTCCTTTGCAACCGGTTGTTGTGTGATGGTGAAAAGGGAAGTCTTTGAAAAAGTCGGACTGCTGGATGAGAGCTATTTTGTCTATAGCGAGGACGCTGACTTTTCCTTCAGGGCAAGGGCGGCTGGCTACTCGATTATGCATATCCCGCAGGCGGAAGCTCTTCACGATCAATCAGGCGACACAAAAGCAAACAAAGGGAA
Source organism: uncultured Chitinophagales bacterium (assembly GCA_964633855.1). Lineage (GTDB taxonomy): Bacteria > Bacteroidota > Ignavibacteria > UBA10030 > UBA6906 > CAZWIN01. The sequence continues at coordinate 5,398 of CAZWIN010000075.1, read as the reverse complement.
ATGGTTCAGGGACTATTACGTTGTCAGAAACAAATTGATGCTGTTCCAAAGGCATTACGCCGGCATCAAAAAAGTCTTCGCAGTGCTGAGCTTTTCGATTGCGGGAATTCTGGCACCTATTGTATATCATACGATCAATGGTGAATGGAGTCGCTACAAAGCGATCCGTGCCGGTGTTGTGGATTCCCTTCGTGGGCGTTCAGGAAAGAGATATTCATGAGGGTTCTTGCTGTTGACCAGAATGCAATACTTCGCACAGGACGCGGTGTCTGGAGAAAGCTTGATGCAATGGCCGGCTGCGAAATTATTGTCGTTGCTCCCCGGCGGTGGAATGAGTCTGGACTTGAAAACTCCTTCGAGAAGGAAGAGACCAAGCTCAGGGTAGTATCTTCTTCAGTCTTGTTTCCCGGCAAATCCCATCGTGCAATCTATCCGTACCTCAAAGCTATCGTTAAGCAATACACTCCGGATGTGTTGTACATAAATGCCGAACCTGAGAGCTTTCTTGCCTGGCAGGCTGCACGGCTCAAGCAGCGTTTCCTTGCAATGAAGCTCGTCTTCATGTCATGGCGCAACATTGATTATCCTGTTGGTGATTATCCGTATAAACTCCCCTTCCTCAACGCAAGGGCTGAGAATGCAACACTCAACTGTGCCGATTGTTGCATCGCCCATAATCAAACAGCAAAGCAGATATTTAGCCGCAAGGGATTCCGAAATATTGTTGTCATTCCACCATCGGTAGATTCTGCGTTGTTCGCTCCCCAACTTCAGGATGACGACTCTCGACTCTCGACCTTGTTTACCCTTGGATACATTGGCCGGCTCATTCCCGGGAAGGGAATTGATATCTTGCTCCGAGCTGCTGCTGAATTAGCATATGACTATAGAATCCAAATTGTCGGAGACGGTCCCGCAAAGCAATCGTTGAAAGAACTGGCGCGTCGGCTGGGAATCGGCAACCGGATTGAATGGGTTGGTGCGGTCGGGCATCAGGATATGCCGCAGCAATTTGGGAGAATGGATGTGCTGGTACTCCCATCGCTTACTTCAAAGTACTGGAAGGAACAGTTCGGGCGCGTTCTCATCGAGGCAATGGCATGTGGCGTTCCGGTAATCGGTTCTGATTCCGGTGAAATTCCTGCGGTGATCGGTGATTCCGGGTTGGTGTTCAAGGAGGGGAGTGTGGAAGGGTTGAAGCTCGGCCTGGCAAGGCTTCACTCAGATGAGGGATTGCGTCGACAACTTGTCATCAAAGGATTGCAAAGGGTTGCGTCTGAGTTCGATACGCGTCAAGTAGCACGCCTGTATTGGGAACTGTTTTCTTCACTCAAACCCTGAGGGTGCGGAGATTTGTGAAATGTTTTTGCATGAGTTGCCGCACTGCAAAAATCCATGTCACTTATTTTTTGCTTCCGCCCAGTGAAACAGATGTATCATCCTGTGCAGAGCCGGAGCAACAATAAGCCCCGCTGCCGCAAGAAAAACCAGCCCTGCATACAAGGCGTAGATCCCTGCAAATATCTTTCCAGCATCAGTCTTTGGTGGATCAACCGGTCCCATACCGCCCAAGAGCATCGCGGCATTAAGAAACGCATCACGCCATGGCAGCCCCTCATAATAGGAATAGCCCCACATGCCCAAAACAAGAGAAATGATGATCAGTGCGATAGAGCCAATCGCATGCAACACGAGGCGGCGCACGAAGTGATGGTGCGGAATCGGTTTTTGGTAATGAGGTTCGTACATGAGATTCCCGGGTTACGTTTGCCGCTTGGAGTGTCGCCGGAAACTGCAATAAAGAAAATTCTGTGTTGTATTGAACGGCGTAGTGTGGTCTTCGGTAATACATTTGACCTTGTCGAAACCGCTCTGTAACGCCAAGGCAAGGGAGTACTCATCGTATTGGTGGACGGGAAGGGCACTGCAGCTTTTCGGGCCATCCGTGCTGAAGGTCGCCAGAATCAGGAATCCCCCACCCTTGATGGATTCTCTCGCTACAGAAATATACTGTTCGATTGATGGAGCGGAATTCAGAAAATGAAATGCCGCCCTGTCATGCCACAGATCGAATGGCTTCTCCGCGCGGAATTCAAGCACATCGCTCACTATCCACTGAACACGTTGCCCCCTGCTGCCAAGTCTGCGATGCGCCCGTTCAATGGCATGCTGACTGATATCCAACACCGTGATATCTTCAAATCCCTCATCCAGCAGGCAATCAACTAACTTGCTGTCGCCGCCGCCGATATCAACAATCCGCGCTGTCTTTGAGAGATAAAGTGAATGGATGAAATCAAGCGAGGTTTTTGGATTCTCCTGCCACCAGCTTACCTGGTCCGGACGTTTCTCGCGATAGACTTTTTCCCAATGTTCTTTCAGGCTCATTGTTGTCACTTAAAGCGGTTTAGCCGTGCCCTCAAATAAACTTCAAACTCGTATAGTTATTCTACCAGCCAAAGTGATTCCTAGCTCGGGTCTGTACGGATCCGCTTGGAAACATCACTGATGGAACCGGAACTCTCCAACAGTTCTGGCAGATACTCGGTTGAGGTAACGAATGTCCAGAGATAAGCCACGATGGAATAAATATTCCCCGTACTGAAATCATCCAGGTCAATCGCAATGTACAGCACGACGAGAAAAATGGCAAGAAGGCAGACCCTGATTACCCCGAAATTGATCGCGCCCCAGTTGGCAATCGCCTGCTCGTTGTTGGCGGACTTTTCATAGTACTCCCGGATTTTCTCCACATTCCGTGCTGCAAAGATATCGTACGCTTCTTCTCGCCCGTCGTGAAGATCTTGTTGGTGTACGGAGACCTTCCGGTTGTACACATAGGAAATACCGATGAGCGGCGGTATGACAAGTGAGCACATGAGAGCAATACGCCAATCAAAGAAGAACATCGCTATAACCGCTCCTCCGATAGCGATGGATTGTTCGATAATCTCTGGGAGTCGGTATTGCAGAAATGTGATGTACTCGCGTGAAAGCTCCGCCCGCGCTGCGGTACGCGATATGCTCTGGTTTCCCTCAATGCCGGCACGCGCAACTTCCGTTGCAATGCCGGTGAACATTCGCAAGTAAATTCGTTGGTCGAGGGAGCGGCGGAGCGAACCTACGCCGGAATTAACCAGAAAGACTCCGATCCAGATTGCCAGAGGGAGAATAAATGCTTCGGATGTCGAGGAGAGTGATTTGTTAATGAAAGCATCAATTACATTTCCGAATACCGTCGGCTCCACAATCCAGGCGGTATTCTCGATAATGACAAGCGAAATAGAAATGATAATGCCTTTGCGATAGCGTGTGAAGAGCCGTTTCAGGTCCATAGGTCAGGTTTATCCATCGTATCACACAGCTCTGGGGAGGTTAACTAGGATTGCAGGATTGCCTCTCTCGGAAATCTACGAACTTGCCGAATCCGATGCTGCAAGTTTTGAGAGCCAGAAACAGAGGATAGGCATAAGGATCAGTTCCGTCAACACAGAAGCAATAAGTTCCTTGCCGAACATAATATCTGGCCGCATCATTGTAAAGCGCGCCAATCCGCCTGCGAAGATCAACGCAAAGACCAGCGTCTGAGATGATTGATACTTCCGTAGATTTGTGGATGCAAGAATCAGGAAGAATCCGATTCCTGCATAGAGCCCGCCGAAATAGCGGATGTGGCTATCCTGTAGCATAAAGCTGTGTTCATCAACAACCTCAAAGAACCTCGTTTGCCCCTGCCAGCCCAGTGTGAGTATGCCGCCGAAGGCTACATTGATGCCGATGAAGATGTTCATTATCCCGAGTATTACGAGAACCAAATGAAAGGCCTTTGAACTGATGGCTGGCACTGTCTGCTCTCGCCGTGGCTAAGGATAGATGATGAGGAATATAAACGCAAGCAGGTTAATCAACAGCACCACGCCATAGACAATATTCGTCCTTCCGCTTGCAAGCGATAACATCACGATAAACACCGAGAGCCCCAGCAGGATGATTGATTTGATATCCAGCCCGAGGATAAGTTTCATTCCATATATGCCGCTGATAACGGAAACGCAAGGAATAGTAAGCCCGATACTTGCCAGGGCGGAGCCTAGTGCTAGGTTCAAACTTGTCTGAAGCCTGTTGCTCTGTGCGGCGAGTATTGCTGCGATTCCTTCCGGCAGCAAAATCACTGCTGCAATGATGACTCCCACTAACGCTTTCGGAAGGTTATTGCCAATAACGATTGTTTCGATGGGGGATGAAAGAGTCTTTGCCAGTAGCACCACAATACCCAGACTGATGAAGAGGAAGGCCAGGCTCGCAGCCAGTACCGTGTTGCTGATCTTTACCGTTTCCCCTTGTTCATCCTCCTCTGTTGAAAGAAAATATTCCCTGTGTCGTGTTGTTTGTGCAAACAGGAAGAAAGCGTAGATGATTAAACAGGAGATGGAGACAAACGTTAATTGGGCAACGGAATAAAATGGCCCTGCTACGCTTGTTGTGAAAGAAGGGAAGACCATCGTGAGAATAACGATGGAGACAAGCGACACGAGCGCAATGGTCGCTGAGTGTTTTGAAAAGTTCTGTTCACGAAACTTCCACCCGCCAATAAACAGGCACAGGCCGATTATTCCATTAAGGATGAGCATTGTTGCCGAAAAGACAGTATCACGTGCTAACGAAGAAGCCTCATGTCCGCCGGAGAGCATAAGCGAAATGATTATCGAAACCTCAATAACCGTGACTGCTACCGCAAGTATGATTGTCCCGTATGGCTCGCCAACCCGATGCGCAATGATCTCGGAGTGATGCACTGCTGACATCACGCTGAGTATCAGCAGTACACTTGCGATGATCTGGAAAACGCTGCTACCCTCGATAAGCCCCGAGAAAAGAAGAGCCCAAGCAAGGATCGGTATTACTGTTGTCCACTGAAGGAGGAGTTTCATGTTTTATTTTGATAAAGTCATTGTTGAGATGCTCGTTGGAGGTACCGTATTTAATTGGAAAAGGCAAATAATTATTGCATTAACGCCATATAGCATCCATTAACATTTTGGATTCATCAAACGGTAACAACCGCTTGGTGAGATACATCAGAAGCCACAGCCCAGCCATTTCGGAGCGTTTTCTCCACCGACAAGGGTTGTATGGAGATGCGGACATCCAATCACAAAAAATATGCACCGACTATCTCTTAAAGTCAAGCCTGCGACGCATTGGCAGATTCTTCGTCCGGAAGAGGGACTCAGAATTATGACTGTACATATTCGACAGAAGATTCTTACCACAAAGACTCGAAGACACAAAGCCATTTTCTTTGTGCCCCTTCGTGCCTTTGTGTCTTCGTGGCTAGAAAACATATGAGCACAACCAGCTCCTCACTCAAGCTTTTATTGAGTTTCTTCCCAAAATT
>CAZWIN010000074.1:0-10284 GCA_964633855.1 uncultured Chitinophagales bacterium | reverse complement strand
TGATTGAACTCCGCCGTTTGCCGAGTATCTCGCTCACAGAGGCAATTCACACGTCGCAGATGCTCGAAGCAGAATTGAAATCCATTCCGGAAGTGATTGACGTTGTCAGCAAAACCGGCAGGCCGGAGATTGCCAACGATCCGATGAGTATTCACCAAAGCGATGTGTACATCAAGATGAAGCCACGGGAAGAATGGCGTACGGTGGAGACAAAGGATGAAATGATAGCGCTGATGACAGAAAAAATGGGTGGCATTCCCGGAATTGGCGGGGGGTTCTCACAACCGATTGAAATGCGTTTCAATGAATTGATTGCAGGTGTTCGCTCCGACGTTGGCGTGAAGATTTTCGGGGAAGACCTTGAAGTTCTTGGGAAGATCGGCGATGAAATTCTAACCATTGTCCAATCCACGCGAGGATCCGCCGATCCTCGTGTTCAACTTACGGAGGGTCTACCGAAGCTTCAGATTGTTATCGACAGGAACAAGATTGCACGCTACGGCATCAACGTTGCAGATGTGAATATACTGATTCAAACGTCGCTCGCCGGGACAGAAGTCGGGCGCATCTATGAGGGCGAGAAGCAATTCGACCTCGTCGTTAAATTCAAAAAAGATGTTCGCAGTGACATCGATGACATCAAGAATCTCCTCGTCCCGTCACCGAATGGAGAAAGGGTTCGCCTGGGAGATATCGCGGATTTCATAATGACCGAGGGTCCTGCTGAAATCACACATTCGGCAGGACGTCGGTATCTCGTCGTGGAGTCCAATGTGCGAGAGCGTGACATTGAGAGCTTCGTCCAGGAGATCCAAAAGGAAATACGAGAAAAGGTCAGACTTCCCGTCGGATACACGATCACGTATGGCGGCGAATTCGAGAACCTCGAGCGGGCAAGAGCCCGGTTGAGTGTTGTGGTTCCGATCTCTCTCTTTCTGATTTTCCTTTTGTTGTTTGCTTCGGTCAATTCGGTGCGACAGGCGTTGATCATCTTCTCGGCTATTCCGCTTGCGGTTGTCGGAGGCGTTGTTGCTCTCTGGGTGCGGGATATGCCCTTCTCTATTTCCGCCGGGGTCGGGTTTATTGCACTCTTTGGTGTTGCGGTGCTCAACGGGTTGGTGATGCTTTCGTATTACAACAAGCTTATTCAAGAAGGCATGAGCATACGCGATGCTGTCATCAAAGGCTCGGAGACTCGCTTACGTCCTGTTATTACAACGGCACTTGTTGCAAGCCTGGGCTTCATCCCAATGGCGCTCTCGACCTCGGCAGGCGCGGAAGTGCAGCGGCCCCTTGCGACTGTTGTCATTGGCGGGTTGATTACTTCAACGCTGTTAACGTTGGTGGTGTTGCCGGTGATATTTGATTGGGTAGAAAGACGCAAAGCCGTTGGTTCAGCAAATTCATTGTCGGCATCAAATTAGTTATGGGAAGCGACTATGGACAGAACCATCTGCTGTGGCCTTTGGTGATGTAACCACGAGTAGTTAACTGAAGATAGGAGGGAAGGGCTTATGAGGTCTCGATATGCGATTGTTGCCTTGTTTATGGTATTCTTGATTGTTGCGCGATCAAGTCTTCTCGCTCAACAGTCTGGAGAACAGGTCGAAAGGGATATTCTTCAGGCTGAAGGCTATTTCAGCATCGGGAAATTTACATCTGCGGTCTCTCTTCTTGATGCCATCCTCAAAGACGATTCTCAAAATGTCAAAGCGCTCGCCCTTCTTGGGCGAGCCTATCTTTCCGCAAAGCAACTCCAGGCGGCGATCCCCTTTTTCAAACGAGCTCTTGTTATCGACGAGAACAATGGTGATGCCAATCTCGGCTTGAGCATCGCTCAACTTCTTGAAGGCAAGTCGCAACAGGCAAAGGAGTACGCCCTCCGGGCATTACATGGAGAATCAACGCGGGTGGACGCTCTCAACATCCTTGGGCAGATTGCCGCCGAGGATGGCGAGATTGACCGGGCTCGTCAATTCTACGAGGAAATACTCTCGACTGATAGCACACACTACGATGCTCTCACAAACCTCGGAGTGCTCTATCAAAAAACCAGCAGTGAATTGCGAGCCTTGGCGTATCTGGAGAAAGCCACGGCGTTCCATCCTTACAACGCATCAGCATATCATAACCTCGGTGTGTTATATGGCATCACCGGCCGGCTGCATGAAGCCATCATCACCCTGAGTGAAGCTGCCAGGCTCGATTCGACCGGACCGAGATCGGTGCGCACATTGGGGATCATCTACTTGCAACGGGGATTGTTCGGGGAGGCCGTTGAGACGTTTAAGCGTGCAGTGGAACGGGATTTCTTCGATATTGAGAGTCGCGTGGGCAAGGCACTCGGATATTGGTCGCTTCGCGAGTACGCCAACGCGCTTGACGAAATCAATGGCATTGTGTCCATGGGTGCTCGCTTCAATCGGATGGAGCTCTTCATTGCGGACATCTACTTCAAGAAAAAAGAGTTTGACAAGGCAATGGAGTTTGTGATGCTCGACGAAAGGGACAACTCGTCGCATGCAGAAGGCCACTACCTTCTAGGTATTCTGTACAAACTCAAAGGTGAGCAAGAAAAGGCCAATGTCGAATTTGAAGAGGCATCCAACATTGTGAAGCAAAAACCGGATGCACCGATGGCGTTCAGTGTCGAGAGTATTTTTGCCGCTGGAGAAAAATAAATAAAGAGAATGCCCAGGCTCAACAAGTAAACTTGTAAAGGAAATCGGAGCGCGAGGTGAAATGAGCGAAGTGCCCGCGGAGGGTTTTTCTCCCAATGGTCTTTGCTGTTCCGGCGGACCGACAGATGGTGTTTGGTTGGGGTTCATCCTGTTTACTGTGACTATCAATTTACCCATGAACATGTGGTGGCTGTAACAGTGAAGATGACAGGGCAAAAGCAGAGAAGCTACTCGATGCGGGAGATTGTTGCCACCATTTGGAAAACACAGCGCACCTTTATGCTCGGAGCAATCATTTTCACTATTTGCATGCTCGCGCTCCTGTACGGTCTCTCCAAGTTCCGTGAGTACCGGATCGATAAAAGGAACCAAACGCCGCCGGGGTCTGAACTACAGAAGCATGACAATAACATCGCAATGTGTCGCATGGAAGAGCTCAAGATCAATTCTATGGTAAACAGAAAGGCAGGGTAGCGGCATGAACACCAATCAACTCGCTCGGATCGCGCTGGTGACTGCGCCATTCTTCATGGTTCTCTCCGGATGCTACAGTCAGGTGGAGGCCGTGCGAGACAAGCAACACTACGAGGAATATGACTCCGCAGAAACTGACACCACGAGCGGAGATGGCAGAGAGGATACAGCTCTCAACCAATATGGCGACAATGAATCGTATTTTGACTATCGCGTTGGCCCCCTGTACTACTCTCCATGGTATTACTGGCCTTCATACGGTTTCTACTCTACGTGGTATAGTCCATGGTCGTACTGGAACTCCTTCCACGGGTACCATCATTATCCATACTCCTATGGTCACGGATACTCCGGCAACGGCTACGGTATTCGAAAGAACAAACGGAAATTCGGCTCCACGCGAAGCAACCATATGCAACGGGTCGCTACCACCAACATCAGTCGTTTGCGCAAATCTGATGCATCGGGTCGGAACAGGACATCGCGTATGGGGAGTGCAGGGCGCAGCAGTGTGCTGCGTAGTAGTTTTCGGGCTGGGGCTCAACCCAAATCACGACAATCGTATGCACAGAAGCGAGCAGCTTCCCGGGGCACACGCTTCGCCTCTCCCCGGTCGAGAGGGAGTAGCCAGTTACGCCCGTCGTCGTCTCGCCCGATCTATTTGCCGGCGCGGGGTGGGGGCGGCTTCCCAGGCGGCAGTGGTTTTGGAGGCGGTGGTCGCTGTGGCGGGGGCTCACGCGGCAGCGGCAGTGGTGGTGGGTCTCGTGGTGGGGGTGGCTCACGAGGCGGTGGTCGCTGACAATCTGTTCAGGTTGAAAGACATCCATGAAAAAATACCAGCTAAGAAATATTGACTGTGCAGCATGTGCAACCAATATCGAAGCCGGGCTTTCAAAGTTGCCGGAGGTGCGATATGTTGCAGTGAACTTTGCAACATCAACATTGCATATTGAAACTGACAACATCGAGAAAGTGAAATCCACGATCAAAGAAATTGAGCCCTCAGTTGAAATAATCGAACCGCTGCAAAAGGGCACAGCGCCTGCTCTTCAAACGGTGAATCCTGCATTCTCAATCAGTGAGTTGGCAGAAAACAAGACTGAGCTTTTCAGGATTGGCGTTGTCGTTGCACTTCTCGCTGTTGGAATGATCTATGAGGATGTTCTTCACGGGACGCCTTTCCGATGGGCTGAATTTGCGTTATTCCTGACAGCATATTTTATCAGCGGCTGGGGAGTTATTCTGAGCGCTGCCAGGAATATCGTGAGAGGCAAAGTGTTCGACGAGCACTTCCTCATGACCATCGCGACCGTAGGTGCGTTATTCATTGATCAGATGCCCGAGGCTGTTGCGGTAATGCTGTTTTATGTGGTCGGAGAGCTATTCCAGGATATCGCAGTTAATCGTTCACGCAAATCAATCAAGTCACTCCTTGAAATCAGGCCGGACTATGCCAACCTCAAAACGAATGGCAGCAGTCGCAGGGTATCCCCAACTGAAATTGAACCCGGGCAACTTATCATCGTCAAGCCGGGAGAGAAAATTCCTCTCGATGGGAACATCCTTGAAGGAAATTCTTTTGTTGACACTTCGGCTCTCACCGGCGAATCTATTCCGAGAAGCGTCAAAGAGAATGAACTCGTGTTGGCCGGCATGATAAATACATCCGGGCTGTTGACGATTGCGGTGACGAAGAAATATGGCGAGTCCTCCATTTCAAAAATCCTGGAGTTGGTGGAAAATGCAATCAGTAAGAAAGCTGAAACGGAAAAATTCATAACAACATTTGCCCGCTACTACACGCCAATTGTGGTCGTTGGTGCATTGCTGCTTGCAGTTCTGCCGCCGTTGCTGTTTACAGGTCAAACATTTACCGATTGGATTTACAGGGCGTTGGTCGTCTTGGTGATTTCATGTCCTTGTGCTTTGGTCATCAGCATTCCCCTCGGATATTTCGGCGGAATCGGAGGAGCCTCGCGCAGAGGCATTCTGGTAAAAGGCTCAAACTATCTGGATGCGCTCACAAAAGTCAAGACTATAGTGTTTGATAAAACCGGAACGCTGACAAAAGGCGAATTCAAAGTCGCTGATATCATCACCCAAAATGGGTTTACGAGAGTCGATATCCTGTTGTATGCTGCGTACGGAGAATCGCATTCAAGTCATCCGATTGCAAAATCCATTGTTGAATCGTACGCCAAAGATATTGACCAGGCCTCGCTAAGCGATGTTCAGGAAATAAGCGGGAAAGGGATCAAGGCACAGGTCAACGGCAAACGTATCATCATCGGCAACGACAAACTTCTTCACATGGAAAACATCCAACACGACAAATGCGATGTGGAAGGAACCGTGGTCCACGTCGCCGTGGATTCCCTTTATGCCGGATATATTGTTATTGCGGACTCTTTAAAAGACGATGCAGAAGAGACAATACGTTTGCTGAACGAGAGACATATTAATTCCGTTATGCTCACCGGTGATAACAGAATGGCGGCGGAAACATTCGCGAAGAAATTAGGGATGGGTAAGTATTATTATGAACTGCTGCCGGAAGACAAAGTGAAGCACATTGAACGAATCATCCAGGAATCGCCCGAAGGAAGCAAGGTTGCATTCGTCGGCGATGGAATAAACGACGCTCCCGTGCTTGCGCGCGCCGATGTTGGCTTTGCAATGGGCGCGCTGGGTTCGGATGCAGCTATTGAAACCGCCGACGTTGTGTTGATGACCGATTCGCCTTCAAAAGTTGTAGCAGCAATTGATATTGCGAAGAGAACACGGAAAATTGTCTGGCAAAATATTGGCTTTGCAATGGGAGTAAAGGCTGTCTTCATACTTCTCGGCGCTGTAGGTGTTGCGACAATGTGGGAAGCAGTGTTCGGGGATATGGGGGTTGCAATACTTGCCATTATGAACGCAATGAGAGTGATGAAATGAATCAATATTCAACCATTCTCTTCGGCAGCCTGCTTCTCAGTGTCCTTCACGCGGCAATACCGAACCATTGGGCGCCACTGGTGGTGCTGGGGAAAACGGAGAAGTGGACTGCACGGCAGCTTGCACTCTACACTGCCATAGCGGGTTTCGCACATACGGCAAGCACAGTGCTTGTTGGAATAGTTGTCGGAGTGATAGGCGTTCAGCTTTCACGCGAATACCAGTTAGTCACACGCGTTGTGGCCCCACTTGTGCTTGTTGCACTTGGTGTAGTATACCTCGCGCTCGACATTCGGGCGAACAAAAAACACAATCATCATCATCACATTCACATCAAAGAGCCAAACAAGAAAACGACGTTGGGTATCCTCATCTCGCTTTCCGTTGCGATGTTCTTCTCCCCGTGTATTGAAATTGAAGCATACTACCTTACTGCAAGCGGCCTCGGCTGGATCGGGATTTGGACCGTATCAGTTGTATATGTCGTGGTCACAGTCGCTGGTATGGTGGCGTTGACGTGGTTGGGGCGCAAAGGCATTGAAAAGGTCTCTTCGTACACACTCGAACACCACGAGAGAGCGATTACCGGCGCCGTGCTCATCCTGCTTGGGATACTCGGTGCGACCCTTCCCGTCTAGCGGCATATTCGAGCTTGCGGCCTACAGCCATCAACGATGCCCGTTCTCGAATGATGTGAATTGATTCCTTTTTTTGCTCCACGTTATGCTTTCCGACGGAATTTAATAACTGCATCAGAGCTACTTGAATATCATCGACGGTATTCATAATCTATTTTCCTTCAGCATGATTGAAAATGATAAACCCTAAAGACTTTCGCGCAGCCGCCAGTGCCGCCCAACTACTGTAAGTCCGCATTTCGTGCTTACTCCCGGCCGGTAAAAACGCAATGCGTTTTGCCGATCCTGTCTGTATCTGTGTAGAACATATTGGTCCAGAAGCGAGAGCAGGCCTTGCCCATACCGTCGGGGCAGGTGCGAAGGAACATTACGAAGGTACAAAAGCAAAGTCAAGTTGCCTAGTGGTGTCAATTTCTGCCCGGTTCGTGTAGATTTGGGCGTTAGTAGGTGGCCCCTGCCCGGGAACTCTTTTCGCACTGAAGCGTCAATTATGTAGACGATATGCCAACTCCCAGTTCTCAGCAACTCGATATCCGACGAGTGTTCAAGGAAACCATTATCCCGCTTGTGAACGACCTGCACCGCGTTGCGTTTGAGTTATGCCGTTCCAGCAATGATGCAGAGGATCTGGTTGCTGAGACAGTGGTTCGTGCATGCCAAAGCTACGCGACACTCCGTGATGCTGCCAAAGCCAGGCAATGGCTGCTGCGAATTCTGACCAACACGTTCATCAGCACTCGCCGCTCAAAAAAGGTCCGACAGGAAATTCCCTATGATGAAGGCGATGGCCCCTTCTCGTTGTTTGAAGAGCTGGCGCCGCCATCTTCGCAATGGGGAAACCCCGAACGGGACGTGATCAATAAATTCCTGAACGAGGACATCGATCAGGCGTTACGTGCACTTCCTGAGGAGTTCCGTGTTGCTGTAGTGCTCTGTGATATTGAAGGATACACATACGATGAGATCGCTCAGACACTGGATATCCCGGTCGGCACTGTGCGTTCACGTCTTTCCCGGGGGAGAGGCATCCTTCAGAAGCACCTGTTTCATCATGCTGTTGAACGCGGGTGGACTATCCCAACGAAAACACCGAAAAGGAAGAGCGATGACAAAGAATGCGAATGTGAGTAACATTAGTTGCGAGGAAGCGATCGATCTGATTGCCATGCAGCTTGACAAATCTGCAGGCGATATTGAGCGGTTGGTACTGGAACGGCACCTGAAGACGTGCCGGCATTGTTTCGACAGGCTCGAATTTGAAAAGCTGCTTAAGAATCGTCTTACGGGAATGAAGGTAGATATTTCATCAGATCAACTGGAGAGAAAGATCAATACACTCTTGAATGGTTTCCAGTAGGGACGTCGTTACTTGCACAACGAAATAATGATCTCATCACGCCACCATTTCTATGGTGGGTTTCAACTATATCCATTGGAGGAATAACCATGCTTGCCAAATCTTCTTCTACCGGGAGTCTTGTGAAATTGACCATGTGTTTTGTTGCACTTCTGATCCTGCCATCGGTGGCGACCTCGCAGGACCAGATGATGAAGAAAGAGATGTCTCTTTATGACCGGCTCGGTGGTGTGTACGCTATTGCCAGCGTTGTCGATGACTTCATTGATCGAGTTCTTATCAATGACATCTTGAATGCGAATCCTGCCATCAAGGAAGCGCGTGACCGCGTTCCAAAGGCTGGGCTGAAATATCGAGTAACGGAAATGGTGTGCATGGCGACGGGTGGCCCATGCAAATACACCGGCCGTTCAATGAAAGAATCCCATGTGCACCTGAACATCACAGAAAAGGAATGGGATGCTCTGGTCGTCGACTTCAAAGCATCACTCGGCAAGTTCAACGTACCGGAAAAAGAGCAACAAGAACTCCTCACCATCGTGGGGAGCACAAAGAAAGATATCGTCATGATGGCCAAGTAGATTCAATTCATCATTCCACGATGGCGAATACAGTACCACAACAGCTTTTGCAATAATTAATGAAAAGGAGGCAATAGGATTGGAAGCATCTTCCATCACAAAAGTGAACTCTGCCGAACTGGAGCAGAAAGTAAAACAGATGTACAGAGATGTTGCACGTCATCCCGAAGGCGAATACCATTTCGAAATGGGACGCGGACTTGCTGACAAGCTGGGATATGACAAACGTGATCTCGACAGTATTCCTGCGGCTGCCATTGAATCATTTGCCGGAGTCGGATACTATTTTGACATAGCCAACCTGAAAGAAGGCGAACATGTGCTCGACCTCGGAAGCGGCTCAGGCATGGACGTTTTTGTTGCTGCTCTCAAAGTAGGGAAGACCGGGCACGTTTCGGGCGTGGACATGACGGATGAACAACTGGAAAAATCGGAGCGGCTGAGGAAAGAAAATGATTTCGGACATATTTCCTTTCACAAAAGCTACATTGAGCAACTCCCCTTCCCTGATTCAAGTTTTGATGCGGTCATCAGCAACGGCGTCATCAATCTTAGTCCTGACAAAGAAAAAGTGTTTGCAGAAGTTGCCCGTGTGTTGAGACCCAAAGGGAGAATGGTGATTGCTGACATTGTCACCGAGAAACAACTGCCTGACAATGTGGTGTGTAATTCAACATTATGGGCGGCTTGCATTGGCGGAGCCAGCCAGGAGGATGACTACAGTAAGGCTATTACACAAGCAGGCATGGAAGTTCTCTATCTAAAAGCAAATGATGCGTATGGTTTCATTTCCAAATCTGCCAAAGGTGCTTCGAGAGATTACGGCGTGAAAAGCGTTTCCTTGCTGGCAGAGAAACAATAAGAGCGACAATGGCACAACTGACCGACCAGGAGATCGAAAAGCTTGACCCCTACCAGTTCATGGCTGAACTGGGCAAGCAGGTGATCCATCCGGGGGGAAGGCGCTCAACCGCTGAAGTCTACGCGATGGCCAATTTGCAGAAGGGTCAACACGTCCTCGACATCGGCTGTGGTGTAGGGACAACGGCAATCGACATTGCGAAGAGATTCGGATGCACGATGACAGTCTCGGACGTTGACGACCAGATGCTTGATAAGGCGAGAAACAACGTGGTCCGTTCAGGCCTGAGTGATTGCATAAAGGTTATGAAGGCCGACATTCAGCGCATGCCATTTGCAGACAACGAATTTGATGCCGTGATTGTTGAGGCGGTAACAATGTTTGTGAACCGCACACAGGCCATTCAGGAGATTCATCGTGTATGCAAGCCGGGTGGTAGAGTTATCGAACATGAGTTCGTCTGGCGCACCAAGCCCACAAGCGAAGCACGTAGAATATTTGAAGGGGAGGTATGTCCGGGGATCAGGTTTGATACCGCGGAAGACTGGATACGCATTTACGAAGACAATGGATTCAAAAAACAGGAAGCCGTTACCGGGCCTTTTGTGATGATGAGTCCGACAGGATTTCTGTATGACGAGGGAATTGCAGGCTCCCTTGCCCTGCTGATGAAGACGTTTTCTCGGGGAGCTTACATGAAAAAAATGATGTGGCTAATGCCGCGCGTTATGAAAGTGAAGAGCTCGCTCGG
>CAZWIN010000073.1:0-10361 GCA_964633855.1 uncultured Chitinophagales bacterium | reverse complement strand
TTTACGTCGGAAGGTTTGGCTTCAGGCGTGTATTTCTACAGAATCGAAGGTCAGACTCTCGAATCAGGCGATAATATTCTGCCGGTTGTTGGAAAGATGATGTTGTTGAAGTAACTTCTGTGTTGGAGTGTGGGTGTGCCCATCGGGCATACCCACACGACAACATATTGCAGACAGGCCTCATGAGCCAGACTCTTCCCCAAGTCTGCAAGTTTCCAGTTGAATTTAAAATTCTTGTTCGTCAGTAAACAATAACTCACTATGTTCCACTAACACAAAAAGGTTCAATTCTATGAAAACCTTTCTCTCTCTCGTTGCGTTGACCGTCCTCGTGTCAGCCTTCACCTTTGCCCAAGTTGGCGGTGGTGCATCGGCAGTGGCACTTGGCGTGTTCACAGTGGGTACCGCACTTGAAATTTCGCCGAGCGATGGCGATTTCGGTGACCTTGCCCCGGGAACAACCTACCAGATTGCAGCAGATGGTTCCTTGACACCGCCCGATGCAGGTGGAAACACGGAAGCCGTCCCTGTCCTTTGGGAAATCGCAGGCCAGCCCGGCGCCAGCGTGTTGATCACCTTCTCGCTCCCCCCGTTTTTTGAAGGCGGCGGCGCAGGCGGTGGTGGTGCACGCGTACCGTACTCCGCAGGCGTTCAGTCAGGCGGATGGTCAGATGCAGCATTTGCAGTTGCAGATCCCTACAACCCGATCGACCCGCGCGTACCGAACACGATCTTCTTGATTGGTGGCGGTGCAGCAGTTCAGGTTGGCGGAATCATTGCAGTACCGAACGGCACACCGGATGATGACTATGAAGCACAGTTCATCCTGACCGCCGCATACACCGGTCTGTAATTCTGCGCTGTAGTTCTTAAAGAATACACCTGGAAGGGGTTGTCTGTGTTGTGGCCCAACCACAATCCAGGCAATCCCTTCACTATATAATTCAAAGGTGCTGAGAATCTTGGGAAATCAGAAAAAAGTGCCAATGGTATTGCTGATGCGTTCAGCCATGCGGAACACTGTTGTTGTATCGGTGAGCCGTATGATCTTTTGTGGCGTTGCGGTAGCAGTGTTCCTGTCTCTGAATGCGGCGTACGGTGGAGTGACTGTCCACCCGACGGAAATTTTTGTCAAACCACCGGCACGGTCAGCGCCCGTGGTGATTACCAACCCGAGCGATAAAGAAACAGAAGTCTGGATTACGTTCTCCTATGGCTACCCGGTTTCGTTTGATTCCGGCAGCGTTGCGATGAGCAAGGGCGACTCGACTTCTCCCGATGAGCCGTCTGCTCAAAAATGGCTGAGGGCAATTCCCCAGCGTTTCACGCTCAAGCCCCAGGAATCACAGGTTGTGCGCGTATATACCACTCCTCCGCCGGGACTCCGCTCCGGAGAGTACTGGGCGCGCGTCGTTATTAATTCAAAAGTCAGAAAACCGGCAGTGCAGGCCGACCAGGGCGGTGCGCGGCTGAATATGGAGCTGATCACGCAAACCGATGTCCCGTTTCATTTCAGGTCTGGTGCGACAAATACCGGCATCATTGTGCGCGAATCGTACGCAGAAGCCGTTGCGAAAGGGATACGGATCAAGTTAGTGTTTGACCGTTCCGGGAATGCGGCATACTGGGGGCGAATGACCTCCAGGCTGATCAATGCAAATGGCAAAGTTGTCAAAACCAAGGAGTCCAGGTTGGTTGTGTACAAGTCGCTGGACTATACGTTTGAAATGGATACACAGGGGGAAGCACCCGGCCAGTATGCCGTTGAGATTACATTTGATAACCGGCATCCCGGAGTGTCGCCGGAATTCAGAATTCCGACCCAGACTCTTGTGCAACGAATTCCGGTCGTAATACCATAGTAGCTTGTGTTCAGTTTTTCTCTTGAATGGGTATGACCAAATCTACGAATGTACTGAGATGTACCGCCGGCTGGCTGCAAGTGTTTGCCCTTGCCATGGTCTTCATTGTTGCCGCCTCCACAAGCCGCGCCCAAACACCTGTTGATGACGATGCGCCCGCACAGGAAACCATTCCCGTTGAATTCACTCTGAAAAGAGTCGGCAAAGTTGAGTTGCTGAGTATTCAGCGCGACAACCAGGTATTTCTCCCGCTCCGGAAACTCTTTGACTTTCTGAAAATCCGGCACGAGTTTGATCCCACAGCAGGCACACTCACCGGCTTTCTCGTGTCCCCGGATACCCCGTATGTGATTGACGCTCAACGTTCAAGAATACGCGTTGGCAAACGCGCAGGGGATCTTTCCGTCTCAGACTACATTGTCCGCGATAATGATATTTTCCTGAGGGTGGAGCTGTTCGAACGATACTTCGGGCTCCCTGTGAATTATCATCCACGACAGCTTGCCGCATCTCTCGCAACGACCATGGCGCTTCCGGTATTTCTCGACCAGCAGTTGATCAAACTGGAAAATGAACTGGCGCGCAGGCCCGGCCCCGTGGAACCCGAGGCGAGCGTGGACCGCACATTCCGGTTGATTGACGGCGCCCGTTTGGATTACGTCATTCGTTCATCCTTTTCCACTACCGCCGTACCGAACAGGTCGTTTCTGACGCATATCGCAGGGCATGTTCTCGGTGGCGATGTTGACGCGCGGTTCACCGGAACAATTACCCCATCGCCATCACTGCGCCAGACACGCGCACGATGGAGGTTTGTACCCCAGCATGAACGCGAGCAGGGGAAGCTCTTCCGCCAGATTACAGTGGGAGACTTCATCACCAGTGGATTATTGTCACGCGAAATTTATGGCGTGGAAATGACCAACCATCCGCCGTATCCCCGTATCTTTTTTGCCGACGAGACATTCTCCGGGAGCGGATTCAACGAACGCAATATTTACTTTTTTGATAATTTCCGGATTCAGCAGGTTGCACGTGCCGAAACCACGGGAATTTACGATATTACTGAAATGATGCGTTACGGCGTGAACTTTGTCGATATCCGGCAATACAGCGAATGGGGTGAACGGTTCGGGGAAACATACCGCATTTTCATTCCCACGACATTCGTTCCGCCTAAAGAAGTAGACTATTCAGTATCGGCCGGGCGGCTTCGGGATTTCATCTATGATCCGTGGTATGCCGATGCAGGATTTCAGTGGGGTATCAGTTCGCGTGTCACCGCCGGAGCTCGCGTGGAATATTTTGATGTGGATGATCTGTCCACACGGGTGTTCCCGTCCGTAAATGCACTTGTGCGCGTCACATCACACTTGACAGGAGAAGCAACGCTTTCTCCAAATGCGTTGGCAAGCGGGAGCCTCGATCTTACTCTCCCGTCGCTTGTCAGCGGCGCACTGACGTTCACTCACTATCGCAAGGTCCGCTTGTTCAACCCGCGCAATGCCATTAATGAGCTTACTGCATCCCTCGGACTGCCGTTCTCCGCCGGGGGAAGCAGATTCTCGGTGGATATGGGCGGGACGCAGACAATTTTTGATCAGGTACGGCAACGCACTGCGCGTGTCGGCGCAAGCGCATACTTTGGATCCGTGTCGCCGAGGGTGTCAACACGCCTCGGTTGGAACCATTCCTATGTGACAAGGCAGACAAGCCTCTCGTTCCACGAGACAGAGCCCGCCGTCAGGTTCCGTCTTCCGGCAAACCTGTTTCTCTCCCTCTCAACACGTTTCGATCACATTGAATCCGAGTTTATTGATGCACGCGTCGATGCCATTCTTCAGCCCAGAACGAACCTCACGTTTGAGTTCACCTACGACAGGAGATTCCGGTTCAATGACGACTTTCTCCGGTTCCGCGTGCAATGGATTCTCCCGTACACCCGCTTAAACGCAACCGTGACGAGCAACGGAGACAGAAATACGTACTATTCCCTTGCCGTCAGCGGTTCCATCGGCGTCTATCCCGAAGGCGGACGGTTCTTCTTTGAGAACAATGCGGCGCGCGCGAATTTCGGGGCAATCCTGATAACGCCATTCCTCGATGAAAACAACAGCGGCATCCGTGAGCCGGGTGAGGAGGTTCTCACATCTGCACAGGTCCATGCATCACGGCTTGCCGATGCGCAGGGCTTCACGCTGACATTGTTCCCCGAACTTGGCTGGGGCACAACACGTGCAGTACCGTATCAACACTACGTGGTCGAAATCGACAGGACAGGGTTCGATAATCCGCTGTGGGTGCCGCGGTATAATGTCGTCGAAGTAAGCACGGCTCCCGGAAGATTCACATATTATGAAATGCCTGTTGTGCTGGGCGGCGCCATCCGCGGATCGGTCGTGATTGGTGATCTCCCGCCGAACCAGTTCGGCGTTGAAGGGATCAGGGTTCACGTCAAGGAAGTGGGAACGGATGCCAGGGTTCCGTTTGAAAAAACAGTTGAGACATTCTCGAACGGCGACTATGAAATTCTCGCAGTCCCGCCGGGGACGTATGAAGTGTCGCTGGATATTCGGCAATTGACTATGGCAAAGCTGGCTACCGCCCAAATCACCAGGACGGTCACTCTTGAATCAAAGCGGGATGGTGAGTTTTGTGCTGACTGATGTAGAATAATAAGGAGGAGATGCTCATGCGACTCCATACGATATTGATCTGTTTGTTCGCCCTGATGGTTGGACTCGGGGGACGTCACGCATTCGGCCAGAAGTTTGACGGAGTTGATCCTGTCGGCGATGTGGAGCTGGAGGGAGAACCGGAAGATGAAGATGAAAGGGACAATCCGCCGATCTATTCAGAGTTTGATTATTCGGCGATGGCCCTTCCCGGCCCGTTGCAATGGCGTTGGCAGAATCCTTATCCGCAGGGGAATCACCTCTATGCAACGGATGTACTGAAAGCGGGAGGAGCTGCAATGGTTGGCAGCATCGGCACAATTATCAGCACTGTTGACTCGGGCGTGATTTGGGATGAGCATCACTCCATCGGGTCCATTGTTACCCGCTTTACTTCAGTGGATTTTGTTGACTCACTGATCGGGTATGCTGTTGGCCTCGGCGGCACGGCGGTGAAGACCATTGATGGCGGCGCTACGTGGAGCAATGTCGCCATTCCTACTTCGTTTGCTCTGACAGCCGTAAAGTTCGTCAATCAGGATACGGGCTGGGTTGTGGGATATCAGGGAACAATAAAGAGAACAACCGATGGCGGGGCGACCTGGACGACCCAGGTTGTGCCGAATGTGATCCGCTTGAACGGCGCCGATTTTGCCAGTGCCGACTCCGGCTGGATCGTTGCTGATTCGGGGAAGGTGTTTGCCACCACGAATAGCGGCCTCACATGGGCATTGCAGACTACCGGTATTACCCAATCCTTGAATTCGGTGAGCTTTGCGAATTCTCTGGAAGGCTGGGCTGTCGGGAATTTCGGGCGCGTGGTAACCACGACCAACGGCGGTGTAACATGGGCTGCAGGGCCACCGGTCATCGGCGTGGATTTGACCTCGGTACATTTCCTTGATCCTCTGGTCGGCTTTGCGGTCGGCAACCAGGGCGCAATAATAAAGACCATGAATGGCGGCGGTTCGTGGGGATTGCTGAATTCCGGCGTGTCGCAGAATCTTACCGGCGTACGGTTCCTTGATACACAGGAAGGATGGGTCTGCGGAAGCAACGGCACGGTGATCCATACGCTCGATGGCGGAAATACCTGGCAGGCTCTGAGTGGTGGAAGTAATAACGCTATGCGCAGGGTGTTTTTCCTTGACACAAATAATGGTTGGGCAGTCGGCGACTTCGGGGCAATCTATCACACCACCAACGGCGGTAATTCCTGGGGCCTCCAGGCCAGCGGCACGAACAAAAAACTCTACGGGGTCCATTTTACAGACGCACTCAATGGCATTGCTGTCGGCCGTTCCGGAATGGTACTCAAGACTGTTGACGGTGGCGCGAACTGGGTGCGCGTGCTCGTGGGGACAAACCGCATATTCAATGACGTCTTCTTTGTTAATGCAAATACCGGATGGATTGTCGGTAACACCGGCAGGCTGTTGAAGACAACAAACGGCGGAACCACATGGGGGCGCCAGCTTGTCGGTATCAACAATACGCTGTACGGTGTATATTTTGTCAACGAGAACTTCGGCCACGTGGTCGGAACACGGGGAACCATCCTCCAGACGACGAACGGCGGGGCAACATGGCGCCAGATTCTCGTCGGGACACCCAGAGCGCTCAACAGCGTGTATTTTACCGACAGTACCACCGGTTGGATTTGCGGCGATCGCGGAGTTATTCTGAAAACGTCCAATGGTGGAAATACATGGTTCAGTATGCCTTCCCTTACCAACAACCCGCTGCAGGAAGTGCAGTTCGTCAACGCAGATACGGGATGGATTGCAGGCTTTGGAGGGTTGCTGCTGAATTCCGTCAACGGCGGAGCAACATGGACTTCGATGGCCTCAGGCACGGTTGAATCTTTTTACGGTCTGCATTTTGTGGACGCGCAGAATGGGTGGGCTGTCGGGCTTCGCGGCGCAATTATGAATTACAGTGTCGGGCCGGGGCCTGTGCCGGAACTGTATGGACGCCGCGATCCGGTGCCGGAATACTCCCGGCTTGAACACAACTATCCCAATCCGTTCAACCCGACAACGCGTATCCGTTTTGTGCTCGACAAGCCGATGAATGTCACTATGGTGGTGTATGATATCCTCGGCAGGGTGGTTGCCCGGCTCATAGAAAACAGCTATCGTAGTGAAGGCGTACACGAGGTCGAGTTCAGGGGAGATAACCTCGCGGCAGGAGTGTACCTCGTGAACATCAGCGGAGACGGCTTGCGCTCACCGCTGATGCATAAGATGATGCTGCTCAAATAATTCAAGCTCCAGAAGCTGAGTGAAGAACCTTTTTTATATATTTCTCGTAGCAGTGCTTGTGCCATGGTGGGGGAGTACGTACGCGCAGACCCAATCCGCAGAAGAGGATTGGATCTGGCAAAACCCTTTTCCGCAAGGCAATGATCTGTTTGACCTGAGAGTGTTAAGCTCACAGTCTGTTATTGCCGTAGGCGTCGGGGGAACGATTCTGCGAAGCAGTGACCTGGGTATATCATGGGCGCTACTGCCGAGGACAAGTACTTCAGGATACGCGGGAACGCTGCGCTCCATCGCCCAGCCTGTCACGGCAGTGATGATGGCTGTTGGCGACTCGGGCGTGTTGCTGCGGTCAACAGATGGAGGATCAACCTGGCTCAAACGTACATTGAGCCCGGGCAAGAACACCCTTCGCAATATCTTTTTCTTGAACGATGTAGTGGGATGGGCGGTGGGAGATTCAGGCGAGATTTTTTTTACCGCAAATCAAGGCGCGAGCTGGACGGCGCAGGCGAGCAACACGCGTAAGTCGCTTCGCAGCCTTATGGCTTTTGCCAACGGTACAGCCTATGCGTGCGGCGAAAGCGGGACAATGCTGAAAACACTTGACGGCGGAGTCACCTGGCTTCCGCTTGTCACGAACAGCACCCGGACACTTCACGATTTGTATTTTACCAGCGACACCCGGGGCTGGGCTGTTGGAGATAACGGAGCCATCATTACGACTTCGGATGCTGGCGGAATATGGGTTCCTCTCTCCAGCGGTACAGGCAAGTCACTCTATTCCGTTACGTTCCTTACTCCTGAAAAAGCAATCATTGTCGGAGGATCGGCGGCAGGCGGCGTTATCGTCAGAAGCTTTTCGAGCGGCGCAACATGGGCTTCTACAGATGTTCCGGAAGTTGCTGCCCTGCGCTCAGCAACGTTCAGGGATTCCCTGAACGGTTGGTATGCGGGAGATGATGGAAAAATTGCATACACGGTAAACGGCGGGCTCCTCTTCTTTCCCCGCTCACGGGGCCCGATAGATGATTTCTTCGGAATGGCAGTGCTTGATACCAATAATGTTATTGGTGTGGGGCAGGAAGGGGTGGTTTACGCCACGACAGATGGCGGTACAGTGTGGAATACCCGCGTGAGCGGTACGTCGTTCTGGCTGCGCGGGATATCCTTCGCCAATGTTGCCAGCGGGTGGGCTGTGGGAGATAACGGAACGGTTATTTCCTCCACGGATGGCGGCCTTTCATGGTCTGCTCAGAACAGCAATACGTCGCAGTCTTTGAATGCAGTGTTTGCGACATCCGCGAACGCGGCGTATGCGGTCGGAAACCGCGGCACCATTACCCGGACGGAAGACGGTGGAGCGAACTGGATCGCGCAGTCTGTGGATACAACAGTGGGATTTCTCGCTGTACATTTCCCCGATCAGGAATACGGATACGCATGCGGTACGTTCGGCCGGGTGTATAAGACGACTGATGCCGGAGTGACCTGGTTTCTCGCGAATCACAGTGGAGGGCTCGGAGTCACTCTGCGCGGCATGCAATTTGTCTCACGCACAACTGGGTGGGCTGTTGGCTCTTCAGGGATTATTTACAAGACAATCAATGGCGGACAAACCTGGACAAACCAGACATCGCGTTCTCCTATCCGGAAAGATCTTTTCTCCGTTTCGTTTGTTGATTCGCTCCTCGGCCTTGCAAGCGGCGCCGGAGGCACGGTACTCAAAACCAAAAATGGCGGTGAGCGATGGGATTTGCTCTCCGGAGTGACGGCAAATATTCTGTACTCGGTCAGGATGGCCAACCAGAATACCGGTTGGGTTGCAGGTGGGGGCGGAACCATCCTGCGTACAAACACGGCGGGCGGAGGCCCCGACGCTCCTCCGGCAGAACTTCCTGCAACACAGAATTTGTTCCCGAATTATCCCAATCCGTTCAGCGGGGTGACAACTATACCGTTTCGCGTGCAGAATGGACCGGAACGGGTGAGGATCGAAATATTCAACATCCTCGGACAGCGTATCGCCGGCCTGCTTGATGAAACACGCCCGGCGGATTACTATTCAGATGTTACGTTTGACCCGGATCATTATCGTATAGCTGCCGGCGTATATTTCATACGCCTGAGAGTGGGCGGCCATCAGGAGGTCCGTCGCTGCGTCTATTTGCGTCACCGGTAAAAAGTTTTTTTACTATCTTCCTCTCAGCGACTTGCGGAGAGGTTCAATCATATTTATGGAGGGATCCCCCATGAAAAATATCCTAACGCGTTTGTTGTTTTTTTGTATTCTCGTTGTAGCGGGAATGCAGGGAGCATTAGCCCAGATCGCCACGCATGCAGTGATCAGCGAGGCTCTCATAAACGGAGCAACCGGTACTGAAGTCGACGAATTTGTCGAACTGTACAATCCGACCGGCTCGGCCATTGTGTTTGCGTCAACGGACACGTTGAGAACGATGGGTGCTACCGGTACCAATCTCTTTAACGTTGCCCTCGGTGGGTTCTCCATCCCCGCGCACGGTTACCTCCTTATTGGCGATGCAGGAGCGCCAGGTGCAACTCCTGATATCATCCCTGCTTCCTTCTCCTTGTCGAATGGTGGAGGTTCAATACTCATCAGGATGGCTGGTGTTACTGTTGATGTGATGGGTTGGGGTACGCCACTCTTCTCAGAAGGCACTCCCCTTCCGGGTTCTCCGACTGAATTGACCTCCTATGAACGGAAGGCGAAAAGCACGTCAACTGCAGATTCGATGATCATTGGCGGAGGCGATGAGTTCGACGGTAATGGATGGGATTTCGGTGACAACAGCTCTGATTTTATTGTCCGTCCGGTATCACCGGGACCGCAGGCGCAGAATAATGCTTCGGCGCTGGAAGTACCTCCGGCTCTGCCAAACAGCCCACCCATTATTGGCGGCCTGACTCGAAGTCTGTATGTCGCCGAGGTTGGCGGGGCCGACTCTGTCACCGCTTCGATTTCCGATGTAGATGGTACCGTCGTTTCACCGAGGCTTCACATGAGCGTCAATGGTGGTGCCTACGATTCGGTGAGCATGGTGCTTGTCTCTGGCACCACATACCGGGGGATCATCCCTGCAACAAAGCACACCACGGCAGGGCATCTCGTTGAGTACTATGTTTCCGCAATGGATGACTCGGCGCATTATTCTTCGACTATTGCTACCCTCAAGGGATATTTTGTCGGCGATTGCCCGGTGGATTCCATCAAAAACAAATCTCTGGCAGCCATCACGGGCTATGCAGCCCGCGTCAACGGAACGCTCAATGTGCGGACAAATACGTATTCGAGCGGACAGGGCTGGATACAGGATGTTACAGGGGGATTGCAGCTGTTCGGCGGTGCAGGCGGCATCATGGACCTTCAAGCCGGGCGACACGTGCGTGTCCAGGGGGATGTCAGCCAGTTTAACGGTTCATACCAGCTTGGAGCAACCAATTTCGCATTTGTTGATACAACCCTTGGGACATCCACACCTGTGCCTGATGTCATTACCCTGCCTCTGACTCAGAGCGCGCTCAATCAGTATGAGGGCAAA
>CAZWIN010000072.1:699-10391 GCA_964633855.1 uncultured Chitinophagales bacterium | reverse complement strand
GCTCTCCATCATCGACTCCCCACACTCGGGTTATACCGCTTGGCTGAGAATAAGAATAATATGAGAAGAAAAGAAAGAATAGGAATAGATATGGAGAGAATCTCATTACCAGTTCAACCCCCTTTGATTTCTCAAATTGCAGTGCCACTTATCACAAATAAAAGGCACAACAAGTATAATATACTATTGTGAGAAAATCAAGTAATTAGGGATAACCGGCTAATTAAATATAATCCAATGGTTTATGGTATTTCCGGAGAAATAGCAGAATTCTTCTGAATATGACAATAATATGATGAAAGTCACCATCTGCCCAGCTCTGGACTTTTGGTGGAACAGTCAACTGCCAAAAATCAGAGCAACGAAGATAGCTCAAAATGCAGTCTATCCTCATCAGGCATGATCTGATGCACTTTGGCAAAATGAAGAAGTAGTTTAGCTAGAAGAAGTGGGGACGGAAATACTACTTGAGAAGAAGCATTTTGCGGGTAAGAGTTGAAGAGGGGCCATCAGCCTCAGTACTAGTTGCCACCAAGCGATAAAAATAAACCCCCGATGCAATACCGGACGGCGTGAAGTAAACTTCATGAACGCCATCGTCTAAAACTTCCGATTCAACTAACGTCGTCACCTCTTGGCCAAGTATATCAAATACTTTCAACGTTACAAGAGACGGATAACGTAAGGCGAATGAAATTGTCGTTGACGGATTGAATGGGTTGGGATAATTCTGAATCAGCTTTGCAATTTCCGGCGTTCCATCATCAGCAAAATACTCTTCAACTTCACCCACATCATCCCCGACTTCAAATGTTGTAGGACGAAGCGTGGCGGGTGCCGCTGAAGTCTGCTTCAGGAAACCAACGGAAGTCAACGGAACCGAACCCCGGAGCTTGAGTTGTCCACTCGATTCAAATGATAATGTATCCAAAGGGGAAACAAATGCACGGTTAATCATCGAGATGGTCTGATAGATTGTCTGATACTGCTGACCCGTATAGTTGTGCCAATACGTCAACATAGAATCAGCCTTCAGCGCAATATTGGAGATAGTCCACTGATCAAAAGGATGCCCGCTGACATCCAGAATCAACTCTCCGAAACCCTCCGGCGTTTTCCCAAGCTGACTGGCAACGATATTAATCTTGAGCGCTACCAATTCAGCATACAGTATGTTATTGAACTTACGCGGCCCGAGTTTCGTTTGTTCATTGACAAGAGCCCGTCGTCCTGCACTTCCCGGCATACCGGTTGAGTCAAGGCCCCGTGCCCCGCCAACATGTTTACCTTCACGATCCTCAAGCGCAGACTGAATAGCATTATATCCACTGCCAATATTCCTCAGGTAATTCCATTTCGTCAATCTTACCCAACCGCGCCCTGATGAGGGATCCCGGACGGGACGCCAACGAGATCCACTAACACGTTCGATGGACGAAATACCTATGCGTAAACCTCCAGCGCTATCGCTTTGGTTTGCACCGGGCTGAAACCCACCCTGTACTACCAACTCCGACAGGAGATTTGACCAATTGGGATAGAGCCCACGCCCCCTTCGTACCGGCTTTTCTATTCTTCCATTTACCGGATCTTTTGCTACTAGCGAGTCAGGCGTCAATGAAACAAATTTCGGAACGAATGGACGTTGATACACATGTCTGGGATAACTCTGTGTGCCAAATGGATTTGTCAGAACAAGGGTAAAGTCCGTAGCATGCTCTAGAGACAATACCATGGTATCGCTAAGCGATACTTGCCCGAGGCCCAGCTCAATTGTTGCAGAAACTGCATTGACAGAAGTCCACATGAGGGTAACATCTCCGCCTTCTGCCGGAATGGAATCCGGAAAGACGGTAAATGTTCCACTCGGTGGTGTTCGCAGAAACACCGTTCTGTCATAGCTCCGCGTGCCGTCATTATTGGTGAGCGTGAGCGTGTAGGTCTTGAGGCGATCAACAGCGACGTTCAATGACCCGTTCACCGGCACGTTACCAATGCCTTGATTGATGGTGGCGCTCAGGGCATTGACGGAAGTCCAGGATAATATCGTATTACCACCTCCAGGTGGCAGAGTGTCGGGAGTGGCAAGAAAAGTACCTGCTGGAAAGAGCTTGACGGTTACCGCTGCGCTGTAGTCCCTCGAACCCAGAGAATTCACCAACGTAATTGTAAACGTCTTTGTGGTATCAACAAACACTATCAACGACCCATTAACAGGAACCGCACCCACGCCATTATTAATACTGGCGGAGGTAGCGTTTACTGAAGACCACTGCAACGTCACATTTCCAGGGCCGGAAGAGAGCAAAGAAGGGGTAACTGTAAATGTCCCATATGGCAGTGGGGATATCGCACTTGCGATAAGCTCAGCCACCTGCCTTCTCACATTCTCGTACTTGTATCCTTTGTTCGACCATGGTGGCTGCACTGTTGGAGCGATCTCATCAAATGCTGCAGGAACGACTGAATCCACAAGCGCCGTAACATCAAGCCCCATCTGCCGTGCAAGGTAGAGATACTCATAGTCCTGCACACCACGCCTCCAGTTCTTCAACCGGATACCTGCCAGCGGGCCCGCCAATCCGCGGCTGTCACCGGGATAGAGATTATCCTGCCCCGGATAGACCAACGTCCCATCACCATACTTACGCACATTACCATAGGAGTTCCTGTCACGATCCCAGTGGTTGCGGTCTCCTATATTTCCTATCAGCCAGTAGGAATATTCCGTGAAGCCGTACTTCCACATTGCCCAAGGCTTCATTCTCATATCAACAGCAGGTGCATCAATCACCTCTACACCCCAGTGAGGACGTGTACCGCCGTACAACCCAACCCGCTGGCCGCGGGCTTGGGCAGCGCGAACACTATCCATTATTACCCCGCCGTACCCTGTCTGGCTCGGACCATTAAAGATCACGTCCAAGGATTGATTCATCGGCCATTGAGCCGCCTCAAACCTCGTTGCTGTGCGGAACTTCAGTATCCTCCCTGATGGATTTGTCTTCAACCACCGGATCTTCCGCCGTACATCTGCAAATGCCGACGTGTCGATGATCGAGTCCTCGATATTCGGTTCCTCAGGGCCGTACTTCATTATCCACGCCGATGGATTGTTGTTCGTAAACCAGTTCACCCACCAGTCCGCCGCACGCCAGTAATTCTGTTTCATCACCGTCGTATCAGGGTCAAACGCAAACCCGCATTTATCTCCCCTGTCGTACAGCCTCAGCCAGTACTTCTTCCAACCTGTCGAACCACTCCCCGATTCCTGCGGCTCTGTCGATGCACTCGACGTATGCGCACGCTTACACCAATACCAGAACGGATAATCATTGTCATGAACAATGTCATTCACCTGGTACGATACTCCAGAACTCCACTCCCCTCTTCCCTTCATCGCATAGTAATTCCCGCCGGCAAACTGTGACCAGCCACTATCCGACACCTCCGTCGCTCCCGGAACCCGGTTCGGCTGGTCAAATCCCCCTATCGCATAATAATTCGGCCCTATACCCTCGCCTGGACCCTCATACCCATTGGCTGATGTAAAGTAACTCCCGCGATAGATTTGCCCCAACTGCGACTTGAACGTGCTCGTATCTGCTGTATGCTGCCCGTTCGCCCGGTGGCGGTACAACAATGCATAGTACTTCCGTACCATGTTCCAGTATCCAGTACTGTTCAGCGATACTCCGTGACGGCTCGTGATCGCATTCTCCACAAACAAGAATGCATTCCGCACATGGCTCGAATCCGGTAAGGAAAAACTGTATACCTTGAGATTCACTGGAATGCTATAACGCAGAATCGCATTCTCCGTCACCTTCAGCGTACCACTGTAGTCTCCCGCCTCGGCATCACGCGGAATGTAAATATCCACCCACACTCCCTGGTTCTGGTTCGCTGTCACTGAAAATGGCGCGCCTCCCTGGCCATGCGAGCGTGTTCCGGCCGCGGCTTCAAACGGCACCAGGATTTCTGGTTGTAACCCCGTGTAGTCGGCATCTGGAAGCGGGCGAGCACTCGACCACCACATATACGAGGCATTCGTTCTGTCGGTGATGTTCATATAATGCTCTACGAACATCTCGATCCGTTTACCAACATAGTTATATGGGTCGCCTATCCCGCCAGTATTCTTGATGGTATAGGTCGGAGTGGTGCTCTTGCGCAGGCTATCCAGTGTGACATTCACTCCGGTAGCTCCGGTACTGTTACCCTGGATAATCAGCTGGAAGGCAATTACTTCATTGCGGGCGCCGAAGAGGCTGATGCTGCTGCCATTCCAGACTTTGTTGCTTGAGCTTGTTGCAAGGGGATGAGTAAGATTGGTCTTCTTTATCCGCTCTCCATCATCGACTCCCCACACTCGGGTTATACCGCTTGGCTGAGAATAAGATCGGAAAGTCCACGAAACAATCAAAAAGAACAAATACAATATGTATGGGGGTTTTCGAAGCATGCACTACCTGAAAAATGGCAGAAAATAGATCAGTAGAAAGGCCATGCTGACCTTTCTACCATGATTTTCACAATCAAATACAATAAGGAATCCAAAACTACCGAAACCGAGTTAAGAGACCGGTAATAGTTTCAGCTTTATTCTACTGAGGGCAGGTGAAAAATAGTAAAATGAGCAAAAAACATCAACTGTTGTAGCTACTTGATTCATACCCCGTAATATTACGAGCATCAAAATCATTAATTCATGAAAAATTGCCCATATTTTAAAGATAGTGATAGGAAGACATTTTTCTCCCTTGGTTCAAGAGTATTTTGCATACACCTCTTCCAAATGAAGCCTCGCAACATCATGCCATGTGAGGCCTTGCCTCATACTCAATGCGCTCTCAGTACAATCCGGCAAAAGTTTCTCCTCTTGAATGAAACGCAGCATGCCGTCTGCAATAGTTTGAGCCGTATTCTTAACTATCAACCCATTCTTTCCGTCCACAACTACCTCCCTGTTAGGCTCATCGTCGCTTGCAATGATAGGCATCCCTAATGCCCTGTATTCCAACGCTTTTAACGTCACCTGATATTTCCAGTCGCGTACATCCGCGACGTAAGCGACAGCCACATCATATTGACAAATAGTAGAGGGAACTTCGTGATAAGGAACAGGCGGAAGAATCCTTACAAACTTCTGCAGGTTCATTTGTTCCACAAGATTGTGATAATACCCCTGAGCCGAATCCGGGCCAACAAGGTCGAGCTGAAACTTGGGAGTCCTTTGCGACAAAAGCTTCACCGCATCCAGAAGCATCTCGAGCCTTCGTACTTTTGTAATCATACCAACAAATACAAACCGACACAATCCCTCTTTTTGCTTTTGGCGGGTTCGCGTGAACGCAAAGAACTGTTCATCCACACCGATGGGTGTAACAGAACCATACGTAGGCCAATTATTTCCCAAGACTCTCTTTGCCGCCGCGGTCGAAGCGAAAAGTGCACGATCATAAAACCACCTCGCATTGTACGCGGACCTCTGGACTGCCCGCCAATTCTTGAATCGTCCTAAAAGTGTATCAGTATCCCATTCCCCTATCTGGCGTACGTCCAGATAAAACCGCATTCTCCGTGGCATAAATAACGGAATGACACAGGCATACAGAGGCCTGTTCACTTGCACCACATCGAGGGGCGACGTTTTCAGGAATTTCCTGACCCGAAGAATAAAAACGAGATAAGAAATGCGATTATAAAAAATATTCAACGGACGTAGAGCTACAATGGAAGGCAATGATCCCGACGGTTTGCTCTGAACAGCAAGGTGGCGCGACCCGTCACTCCAAGACATATTCCCATGCTTGTCCAGCGACCCCAACCAGACAGTATGCCCCCAAGACCTCAGAATCCCGGATAATTGGTCATAGACAGGAGTAGGATTTTCATAAAACTGAACGAATGCTATATGCCAGTGTTTCTTCTTTATCTCTGTATCCATACAAGTTCTTGCCGTTCATTCCTTTACAGTTGAGGTTTTCACTGCAACTGCCGAACGGATAAGTCCTTTCACTTCGTAAATCAATTCCCGTTGGGAGAGGAAGATTACCGAACCATACACTACCAAGCCAGCCAATACCAATACCAGCAACCACGCTATTCCATTCAACCCCTGAACAGCGTCGCCGATCCCGGCTTTGCAGAGAAAAATCGTAACGCCCATGAGCAACGAACCAAGCAGAGCCGGCACAATAGACGATAGCATTCGCCGGGTAGAATCGGGAAGAAGAGTTCCCACCTGATAGACGTTGTACACAAATCCCAGAATGTGTGCAACAAGAAATGCAATTGCGACGCCTGCAATACCCATGAATTGCAATGAGAACATACCCGTTAGCGCAGCTGCCATTACCAGAAGCCCCGCGCGAAGGTCATAATTTGGAAATCCCATGGAGAGAAACAGCGGCGAAGTAGTTGCTGAAAGAGACCGCACAAGACACATAAGAGAGAGAATCTGGAGACTCGTAACCATTGGCTGCCATTTCGCTCCGAGCAGTACGGAAATCAGTTCCGGTGAGATACTGAAAATGCCAACGGAAGCGGGAATTATTACGAGTGAAACAAGGCGCAAGCTCTTCATATACGCTGAAGACAGCCGCTCACGGTCTTCCTGAATCTTTGAATATGATGGAAACAACACACCACCAAGAACTTTATTGAATCCATCCACCGTATTTGTGGAGAAATCATAAGCCTTGCTGTAGTACCCAAGCGCTTGAACGCCCATCACCCGCCCGACAAACATATT
The DNA here is from genome assembly GCA_964633855.1 of uncultured Chitinophagales bacterium. Taxonomy (GTDB): domain Bacteria; phylum Bacteroidota; class Ignavibacteria; order UBA10030; family UBA6906; genus CAZWIN01. The sequence goes on along the minus strand of CAZWIN010000072.1, from coordinate 3,634 downwards.
ATCCATCACAGAATTTGCAAACGACACAAACCCGCTCCCCGTACTCTGTATGCCGAACCTTACCAATGATGTTATCACAGCCGGATCTATCGGGCGTGGCTTCAACCAGCCACGTTCAGGACATATACTGAAGAGCAGGACCATTCTCGAAAAAGCCCTTGCAACACCAGCATATACAAGACTCCACAACCCGAAACCCAGCGAAGCAAGAGCCACTGCAATTCCCAGGTATATCAACTCCGGGAATAGCATCGAACTGCTGACCTTTGCGAACAGTAAATCCTTCTGTAGTAACGCCTCGGGAACCAACGAGAGAGACTGCATCAGAATAACGACAGACAGTACTTTGATCAGAGGAGCGGTTTGAATATTGCCCAGGATGTCTGCAAAAACATCTGCAAATATAAACACCACGCTTGTAAAACAGAAACCGGCAAGAAAAGTAATCAGGACTGCATGGTATGCCGCCAGGTTGCGCTCGATTCGCGTTTGAATCAGCGCGTGGCGCATGCCAAGACCGGAAAAGAGATTGCTGGTAGAGAGAAGGACTAGTGCAAGAGCGACAATACCGAAATCGCTCGGGTCAAGAAGCCTTGCAAGAAAGACAGTCGAGGCAATGCTGACGCCGCGCAGCCCCAGTGTCGTGAGGCCAAGCAGCATGCTGCTTCGAACTGTTTTGACCCTCAGTGTGGAAATATAAGTGCCTCAATAGTGATTGGCGAGAGCGTTTACCTGAGTCAAAATCTCTTGAGCATTTCTACCAACAAAAGTAGATAAACTCAAAAACAAACTCAAGCCGCTGAATGAACAAGGCAAAGGTGAAATGGTCCGAGGCACAGCACGCAGGAGCATACCGCAATACGTATTGCAACTATGCAGTCTTCTTCAAGACTTTCGCCGGAACACCGGCAACAATCGTATTCGCCGCGACGTTCTTCGTTACAACACTTCCGGCACCGACAATTGCATTTTCCCCGATCGTTACCCCACAAAGAATCGTGGAACTGGTCCCAATGGATGCGCCCTTCTTCACGACTGTAGGAACGACTTTCCAGTCAGCTTCGGTTTGCATGGACCCGTCAGGGTTTGTCGCCCGCGGATGTTTGTCATTAATAAAAGAAACGTTGTGGCCGACAAATACGTTATCTTCAATGATCACGCCTTCGCAAATAAACGTGTGCGTAGAAATTTTGCAATTCTTTCCCACCTTCACACCTTTTTGGATTTCAACAAACGCCCCTACCTTTGTTCCATCATCAATTTCGCAGCCGTACAAATTCACAAAGTCAAATACTTTGACATCCTTGCCAAGTTTCACGCTGGGAGCAATTTTCTGAAAACTCATCTGAATTTATCATCCTTTGTTAATATGGGTGTTACAACCATCCTCTCAGGCGAGCTTACTTGTTCGGTTGCCGTCATACACCTGCCAGGGCGTAAGCTCCACCCTTCGTCCGCCGGAACGCATAGAGATTTCGGCAGCTTCAAGAATTTTTACAACATTCAGTCCGGACTGGCCGTCCGCAATTGGCATCTTGCCTGTTTTGATACACTCCAAAAACTCAGCAGTCAACCTGCTGAGCGCTTCGGTGCCGTCAATGTGAGGCGCATACATATCGCCGGTCCTGTACTGCACCAGCGTTTTGTAGACAGACTCCTCTTCCTTGATATCAACGCCCCGGTCATAGACACGTACTTTTTCGCTCGGCTCCATGTCATCGTACACAACCATAAGCTTTGTACCGCCAAGCAAAATTTTGCGGACCTTGACTGGAGAAATCCAGTTTACATGGAAATGCGCAATCAGTTTCCCTGCGAAGTGCACAGCAAGATAGGCAATATCCTCGAATCCGTTGAAATGCCGTACACCTACAGCCGAAACCGAAATCGGCTTCGCATCAATAAGATAATCCATAATGGAAATATCGTGCGGAGCAAGATCCCAAATGACACTGGCATCCCTCTGGAACAACCCGAGATTGACTCTTACAGAATCAAAATACAACACATCACCGATTTCACCCTTGGTGATCAACTCCTTCATCTTGCGCACAGCACCGGTGTACACAAAAGTGTGGTCAACCATCAAGGTGAGCCCTTTTTCGTAGGCTACCTGGATGAGTTCCTCAGCTTCAACACTGCGTGCCGTCATAGGTTTTTCTATCAAAACATGTTTGCCAGCCTTGAGCGCTTTGAGCGCAAGTGTGTAATGCGTGGAAACAGGTGTTACAATAGCCACAGCATTGACATCCGTTCTCGCGAGAAGCTCTTCATATGAAGTGGTCACTTCAACTGAAGGAAATAAACGTTTGATATTCTCCAGGCGCCTGACCAGCATATCGCAGCAGACCACCCCGGTACTGCCGGGTGCCGCGAGAAAATTTCTAACGAGATTGGGCCCCCAATATCCTAAACCTACTACCCCTATTTTCATGCATTCCTCATTATTTGGATTACCCCCCACCCTTTCCGAACAACATCACCGGAATGGTTTTGAGAATCAGTTTCAGGTCCATATGTAGAGACGCGTTTTGAATGTAATACAAATCAAGAATAACCATATCACGAAATCCCACCTCGCTCCTGCCACTCACCTGCCAAACACCGGTACAGCCGGGGGCCACGCTCAGCCGCTTCTTGTGCCATTCTTCATAGTTCTCCCATTCATAGGGCAAACATGGGCGCGGCCCGACAAGGCTCATATCACCCTTTAATACATTGAAGAATTGTGGCAGTTCATCCAGACTCGTTCTCCTCAACCATTTTCCCACACTGGTGACATTGGCTTTGTTGACAATCTTTGTGGTCCCTTTTTCTGCGAGCTCAACCGCACCGCCGTTTCGGATCATCTCGGCTATGAGCTTCTTCCGGTTCTCGTCGGTGTCGCTGCCCATACTCATCGAACGAAACTTGTAGAAAGTGAAAGGCCGCCCGT
>CAZWIN010000072.1:0-689 GCA_964633855.1 uncultured Chitinophagales bacterium | reverse complement strand
GCACTGGGCCCGGAGACCCGGTTTTGATAAGAATCGCAATGATGATAAACACCGGAAGGAGAAAAATTATTGCCAGGCTCGCGAGGACAACATCGAACACCCTTTTGTATGTTTCGTTGATCAAACTGGGCGCCCGTTGGGAAACAGAGACGACCGGCATATCTCCATAATGTTCAATGAACATCCGTGATGGTATTACCTCATAGAGAGGCGAACAGATTTTTACCAGCAGATTGGTATGTGCACACGCATCAACTAATTCGACAAACCGTGCATGGTCCATATTGTCAATACAGATGACCACTTCCCTCGCACCCGCCTGTTGTGCCGCTTGTTCGATTTCCGATATGCGGCCAAGGATTTTCGAACCTCTGAACACCGGAGTCCCGACCTCAAGTTCGTCATCAACAAATCCGGCGACATCAATTCCGATATGTTTGTTCAGGAACAGGGTGACGGCGAGTTTTTTTGCCGTTTCTCCTGCACCAACAATAAGTGCATTGCGCCTGAGAATCTTGTACCGCGCAAGCAGCATGTACACATTCCTGAGAATGCCAACTCTCACCATCAATGCGACTATGAATGCAAGACCTCCAAAACCCACGATGAAGAGGCGTTCATGGACAATGGAAAAGCCGGCAGATATGCCCACCAGTGCGCCGATAATAACAGTGAGTGCAGTAGCAACG
>CAZWIN010000071.1:9560-10577 GCA_964633855.1 uncultured Chitinophagales bacterium | reverse complement strand
ACCAGACAGAAGTATATTAAGAATCTATTCAGCATATTTATTTTTGAGAATTTTTTAAAAAAAAACAAAAACGCCATCCTTTTGCAGCTATCTGCAGTAAGACGGCGTCAATGGACTGTTAGTACTGAGGGTGAATATACTCTGGCATACCCGAAAAGTCAACAGCGATAATAGGCAGATAATCACACATTTGCATCTCCCATCACCATTCAAATAGATATGCACTCATAAGAATCACTCTTATCGCTCTGACCATTCCCGTCCCCGCCTTACAAGACAGTGACTGGGACAGGTGGAGGCAATGTACTTCGGGTTGAGATTCATGCCTAATCTCCTATTTTGAGTTGCAATCTAAATAGGAATGACTACCATGACTCAACAAACACACCGGCCAATTATCCGTCTGGCAACAAGCAAAGACGCGGAAGCCATTCTCGCACTCGTGGATGCTCTTGCTGCCTACGAAAAACTCGATCCGCCCGATGCCGCCGCCAAACAACGCCTCATTGCAGATATGTCCGGCGAGCATCCCCGCTTCAACGCCTATATTGCCGAGATGGATGGCAAAGCAGCCGGCTACGCGTTTGTTCTCGAAACATACTCGAGCTTTCTCGCCCTGCCTACACTGTACCTTGAAGATTTATTTGTGCTGCCGGAGTACCGCAGCAAAAAAATCGGGTATGCGCTCTTTACTGCAATGGTTGCAGAAGCTTACCGTCGCGGCTGCGGAAGAATGGAATGGACCGTGCTGGACTGGAATCAACTGGCGATTGATTTCTACAAGAAACTAGGAGCGACTCATATGAAGGAATGGCATCTCTACAGGATGCTGAGAAGCGATATGGAAGCTGTTTTATCGGCACGCTAAACAACTGAGTCTTAGGCTTTAGATGCCCGAGTGTTTTTCGTCTCTGTGACCTTTGTGTTCTCCGTGTCTCTGTGTTGAATTTTTTTGGAACCTACCTTCTCGCCAGCCAGACCCCGAAGATCGTTACCGCCGCGCCGATAAAGTGAATC
>CAZWIN010000071.1:0-9550 GCA_964633855.1 uncultured Chitinophagales bacterium | reverse complement strand
ATACACCTGCTCCTTCAGCACAAAGTAGGAAATCACAAAAGCAATCACGGGAACAAGGTTGTTGAAGTTCGCTGTCCGTGCCGGGCCGAGTTGCTTCACCCCGAATGACCAGAAGAGATTCGCCGCTGCAATCGAAAACGCCCCCGAGATAAATGCCGCCAGATAGTATCCCCAATGAATGTTTGCCCAATCCATGCTCAGCGATGACGGCACCGCCGCTGCGGTCAGGCCTACCGCGCCGACGGCAAGCATCACCATCGTAATTTGCGCCGTCGGGTATTTGACAAGCAGCGGTTTCTGCAGGTTGGTATTCAGCCCCCACAGTATCGCCGCAGTCAGCGTAATCAGGTCACCGAACAGCGCATAGCTCCCGAACTCCAGCTTCTTCCCGCTTCCGATGATAATCAGGACGATGCCACACAACGAAACCATCATACCCACCCACATAATCGGGCGTATCTTTTCCTTGTGCATCTTCGCATTCAGAAAGATCGTCCAGAGAGGTGATGTGGAAAGAAGAATAGCGGAATTTCCCGCCGTTGTCATGCTCAGCCCGATGATGAACGCCATCTGATACAAAATGCTTGCTATGAAGCCGGCACGAAGCAGGCTGCGCCAATCGAGCTGCTCCATGGGCATCCAGGAGTAACGCCTGAAAAAGAATCCTGCCATCAGTCCTGCGGCGGTAATATACCGGAGGCTGTTGAATACCAGCACATCGAGCCCCTGTATCGCCCACTTCGCCAGTGGATAATTCGCCGCCCAGATAAGGACAACACAAAGGAGCAACCACTCAGCCGAGCGCTTGTGCTGTGAATGTTGCTCAGCCATGTATTAACTGCGCGGAATGTGTCAGAGCGGCGAAAGGAAAGATCATTGGGTTGCGGCGGATTCCGCATTCAGTTCATCAAGAAAAGCCACGGCGCGGCGGAGATGCGGGATGACAATCGAACCACCGACAACCAGCGCCACACTGAAAATATCAAACATTTCGGCGTCCGTCACCCCTTCCTTCTTGCACTGCTGAACGTGGTACGAAATGCAGTCATCACAGCGGAGAACCATGGATGAAACGAGGCCGAGCATTTCCTTTGTCTTTACATCGAGAGCGCCCGGCTCATACGTCAATGTATCCACCCCGAAGAACCGCTTCACCGCGCGGTTCTCAACGGAAAGGATCCGTTCATTCATCTTGCTGCGGAACTCGTTGAATTCCTTTACCCTGCCAGCCATGCTATACTCCTCTCATAAGTTCAGAAACTTTTTTTGCCTTGTAGCTCTTATTCCAGCGGCGGCAATACATATGTCGCCTGCAGCCCCTCCATTTTTCGTATTGCAGCGTATGCTTCCTGCCAGCCGCCATCATCAACTTCCTTCATAATCATCACCACGTGGTTCACAAACGGGGCTTTTGTTTCTCCGGACGTCGCAGGCACCGCAATCCTCAAATACGATTCAAGTGTCGAGATGCTTTGCCACACAAGTCCAAGTCCGGCAACAACAACCATCGCCGCCAGCACATACCCGAACGGGCCGAGATTCCTTCCGGCATTGAGCACGAGAAAACCGCATGCACATCCTGTTGCGACAACGCTCCATCCCAACAGCGTCATCGTCCGGTAACTCTTGAGAGCCTTGTAAAAACCGAAATAGTAGTACCGGAGTTCTATTTCCGCGTTCGGGGTAACTGCTTCTGGTAGTGGGGGTGGTGTTGGTTGGTCCATGGAAGTTGTAATGAAGATACCAACTTCGCTGTAAAAAGACCAGATACAACTAAACCAACCGACTCTTTATGCATTCCTTATACTCTCCACCCATGTCTTTATGAATCAAGGATAGGTTGAGGTGCAAGTACTCTGTATGTTATTGCAGCTTCGTGCATCACATACACCGGAGCCGTACACATACAAGCATAGCAAGGAGGCGGCATGGTTTTGGGAGGAGTAACGGCCGTATTGATGTTGGGATATCTGATCTACGTTCTGCTAAAGCCGGAAAAGTTCTAATGATCAGTGCACATGAAATACTTCAGATTGCACTTTATCTGGTTCTCCTCACCGCCCTTACCCCGGCTCTTGGCAGGTATATGGTAACGGTGTTTTCCGGGAAACGTACCATTCTTTCACCTGCCATTGCTCCTCTTGAACGGTTCATCTACCGGCTCTGCGGCATCAGCCATCAGAAAGAAATGAACTGGAAGCAATACGCAGGTGCATTGCTGACATTCAACCTCGCCGGGTTTCTGGTGTTGTTTTGTATGCAACTGTTCCAGCACTACCTTCCATTGAATCCTGAAAAACTGCCCGGCGTATCATGGCATCTCGCTTTCAATACCGCTGTGAGCTTTATAACAAACACCAACTGGCAATCCTATGCGGGCGAAACAACACTAAGCTATCTGGTACAGATGGCAGGGCTGACCACGCAAAACTTTGTCAGCGCGGCAACAGGCATTACCGTGCTCATTGCCCTGATTCGGGGCCTCACAGGAAAGCAAACCGAACACCTCGGCAATTTCTGGGTGGACATGGTGCGGTCAACACTCTATGTTCTGCTTCCATTGGCAATGACCTTCACCATTCTTCTTGCAGGAGAAGGCGTCGTTCAGACATTCTCAGGATATGCTAAAGTCACCTCTCTTGAAGGAAAGGAACAAACTATTCCGCTTGGCCCTGCCGCTTCACAGATTGCCATCAAACAACTCGGCACAAACGGCGGCGGATTCTTCAACACAAACAGCGCTCATCCTCTCGAGAATCCAACTCCGTTCAGCAATTTCCTTGAAATGCTGGCAATCCTCCTTCTCCCATCAGCACTGGTGTACACCTATGGCAGAATGGCGCGCTCCACACGGCAGGGCTGGGTATTGTGGGGAAGCATGATGGCTCTTTTCCTCGCCGGACTTTGTATTTCGCTTGTAGCAGAGTATGGAAGTACTCCATCGCCGCACCCAGCAGGCGGAATGGAAGGCAAGGAAACAAGATTCGGTATTGCAAACAGCGTTCTCTGGTCAGTTGCAACTACAGACGCATCCAACGGATCAGTAAACTCTATGCACGACAGCTTGAGCCCGCTTTCAGGACTCGTCGCGCTCTTCAACATCATGCTTGGCGAAATCATCTTCGGAGGAGTCGGGGCAGGAATGTATGGAATACTCGTGTTCGTGATACTGACAGTCTTTATTGCAGGGCTTATGGTCGGCAGGACGCCTGAATACCTTGGCAAGAAAATTGAAACATTTGAAATCAAGATGGCGGCAATCGCCGTGCTTGCCCCTGCAGCAGCCATCCTGATCTTTTCGGCAATTGCCTCGGTTTCTGATGCTGGAATTGCCAGTATCAGCAACAACGGCCCCCACGGCCTCTCACAAATTCTCTACGCATTCAGCTCGGCTGCCGGGAACAACGGCAGTGCATTCGCCGGGCTAAACGCCAACACTCCGTTCTACAATGTTACTCTTGGTGTTGGAATGATCATCGGACGATATGGCGTCATTCTTCCGATGCTTGCCGTTGCAGGAAGCCTGGCGCGGAAAAAAACCACCCCACCATCCTCCGGTACATTTCCCACCGATACACTACTGTTTGCTGCACTGCTCATCGGAGTCATACTCATTGTCGGAGGGTTGACATTCTTCCCGGCTCTTTCCCTCGGCCCCGTGGTTGAGCATTTCCTCGTGCTTGCAGGAAGGACGTTTTAGAGCATACTCTATGAACTCCAAAATTCAACAAAGAAAACTGTTTGACCTACCGCTCCTGAAAAGGGCATGCATTGATGCACTCAGAAAGTTCGATCCGAGGCTCCTTGCAAAAAATCCGGTGATGTTCCTCGTTGGAGTTGTCTCATTGGTCTCCACATGCATCGTCACCGGAGAACTTTTTTCCGGAGGCTCTTCCGGATTCAATATACAGGTTACTCTCTGGCTCTGGTTTACGGTCCTTTTTGCCAATTTTGCCGAGGCGATTGCTGAAGGGAGAGGAAAAGCGCAGGCGGAAGCATTACGCAGGAGCAGAAGTACAACGCCGGCACGAAGGATTCTTCATAACGAAGAAACCCGAGTGGCCGCAACCGATCTCGTCAAGGGCGATACCGTTGTGTGCGAGGCGGGGGATGTCATCCCGGCAGATGGGATTGTGATCGAGGGAATCGCCAGTGTGGATGAATCCGCCCTGACGGGTGAGTCGGCGCCTGTTATCCGTGAACGCGGTGATGACCGCAGTAGCGTTACGGGAGGCACAAAGGTGCTCAGCGACCGGATACTCATTCGTGTCACCTCGGAGCCGGGCGATTCATTTCTTGACAGGATCATCGGCCTGGTCGAGGGCGCAAGACGCCAGAAAACACCTAATGAAGTTGCATTGACCATGTTGCTCGCCGCGTTGTCTATTGTGTTTTTGCTTGCTGTTGCTTCCCTCCCTGCCTTCTTTTATTACAGCGAGATCGCATCTGGCCTGCCACCAGGCAGACTTCTCACACTACCAATTCTTGCGGCGCTGTTTGTCTGCCTCATCCCAACAACTATCGGCGGGCTGTTGAGTGCCATTGGTATCAGTGGAATGGATCGTCTTATACGAAATAATGTCATCGCCACGAGCGGACGCGCTGCTGAAGCCGCCGGAGACATTGATGTTCTTCTGCTGGACAAAACCGGAACGATCACACTGGGGAACCGCATAGCAACAGGTTTTTTCCCTGCCCCGGAGGTTCAGACGGACTATCTCGCCGATGCAGCTCAGCTTGCGTCTCTTGCAGATGAGACCCCCGAAGGGCGAAGCATCGTCATCCTTGCAAAGGAACGTTACGGTTTGCGCGGACGCCACGTCTCCGACACCACTACTGTGTTCGTCCCCTTTAGCGCGCAAACGCGCATCAGCGGTATTGATATGAACCGTGGGCAACGTGTCATCCGCAAAGGCTCAACCGACGCAATAAAATCCTTTGTCCATTCACAAGGTGGAATATTCCCCGCTCCTACCCAAAAAACAGTTGACGATATTGCCCGCGCAGGGTCAACACCATTGGTTGTTGCAGAGAACAACAAGGTGCTCGGGGTTATTCAACTGAAAGATGTTGTCAAAGGGGGGATAAAGGAACGGTTCGCTCAACTCCGTGCAATGGGCATTCGCACGGTGATGATTACCGGCGATAACCCGCTGACAGCCGCGGCGATCGCCGCAGAGGCGGGCGTGGATGATTTCATTGCCGAGGCAAAACCGGAAGACAAACTCAAACGCATACGTGAAGAGCAGGCATCAGGCAGGCTCGTTGGAATGATCGGCGACGGAACAAACGACGCTCCCGCGCTTGCCCAGGCGGATGTGGGGATTGCCATGAACAGCGGTACACAAGCCGCACGCGAAGCCGGCAATATGGTGGATCTGGACAGCAATCCGACCAAACTGATCGAGGTTGTCGAAACCGGAAAAACACTCTTGATGACGCGCGGTGCGCTGACCACATTCAGCATCGCAAATGATGTTGCCAAGTACTTCGCCATTATCCCTGCCATTGCCGGCGGGTTGTATGCAGCGACCAGCGAAAAGGGCCCGTTGGAAACGTTGAATATCATGGGGCTTGCCTCACCGGAAAGTGCTGTTCTGAGTGCGGTCATCTTCAATGCTCTTGTTATCATTTTTCTTGTGCCGCTGGCATTACGCGGTGTAAGGTACCAACCTATCGGAGCGGGAGCAGTGCTGCGAAACAATCTCCTTGTGTACGGAGTTGGCGGGTTGATTGTCCCCTTCGCCGGCATCAAGACGATTGATGTACTCATTACATCCCTTGGATTAATATGAAAACCCATTTAAGCACCTCACTAAGAATGATTTTTCTTCTCACCGTATTGATGGGAATTCTTTATCCGTCGGCGATGACCGGAATTGCAATGGCACTATTCCCACACAAATTCAATGGCAGCATTATTGAAAGAAACGGAAAGGGAATTGGATCGGAATTGGTAGGCCAGAAGTTTGAACAACAACGATATTTCCATGGACGCCCTTCAGCCATTGATTATCAACCACTTCCTTCCAGTGGAAGCAATCTCGGACCGACAAGCAACCAACTCAAACAGGCTGTTGAGGAACAACGCAGGGCATTCATCGAACAAAATTCTCTCCTGCCTGACGCACAGGTACCGCAAGAGATGCTTTTTGCATCAGCCAGCGGTATTGATCCACACATAAGTCCGGAAGCAGCGCATTTGCAGATACCGCGCATAGTAAAGGCACGCGGGTGGAAAAATGAAACAGCAGCGCAGCTTGACAATCTCGTCAACAGACTGAACGAAGGGCCGCAATGGGGAATTTTCGGCGAAACAAGAATAAACGTATTGAAGCTGAACATTGCACTTGATGCTTTTTCCATAACCGAAAAAGGACAATAATCATGGACACCACTTTGGTCATTATTTGCTTTGTTATTATCCTGTATGTTGCGGGATGTATTTATCAATTCAAGAAGTTGAGCCGGGAAGATACAGAAACACCTAAGCCCAAATAAGCTGGTGCACGGCAAAAAGCGTTTATAGCATACCACCATCCTTAAATCCGTCTCTCCTCTACAGTTCTTCCCCCGATTTTCACAAACGGAACAAAATCTTTATCCTTTCTTTACGCCAATGGGCGGTTATTTCAATGAATGTATAGCCCCGCTTTTGTACATTATATCCGTATGAATGCCAGATTCGACAATCGTCCTGACCCTCAAGCGCTTCTTGATTCCCTCAAGCGTACCGAGGAGAGTTCACGGCGCGGCAAACTCAAGATCTTTTTTGGGATGTGTGCCGGCGTGGGAAAGACGTATGATATGCTCAAAGCAGCTCATATCGAAAAAGCCAAGGCGACTCAAGTTGTTATCGGCATTGTCGAGACTCACGGACGCAAGGAGACTGAGGCTTTACTCCATGGACTCACTGTTGTCCCCCGCCGGGCCGAAACATACAAAGGAGCCTTTATTGATGAGATGGACCTTGATGCCATTCTTGCGTTAAAGCCCGACCTTGTTCTTGTTGATGAACTTGCGCACACCAACGCCCCCGGCAGCAGACATAAGAAACGATTTCAGGACGTGCTGGAGATTCTGGATAATGGAATTGACGTTTACACTACGCTCAATGTCCAGCACCTCGAAAGCAGAGCTGATACGGTTGCCCAGATTACGGGTAGCATTGTACGCGAAACCATCCCGGATTCTGTCTTTGCAATGGCTTCCGAAGTTGAGCTTGTGGACCTTCCTCCCGACGAACTTCTGAAGCGCCTCGAAGAGGGCAAGGTCTATACACCGGACAGTTCGCACCTTGCGGCCCGAAATTTTTTCCGGAAAGGCAATCTGACCGCACTTCGGGAAATGGCCCTCCGCCTTACCGCAGAGCGTGTGGATCACCAATTGCGGGAATTGATGCAGTCACAGCGTATTTCCGGGCCCTGGAAATCCGGCCAGCGTTTGATTGTCGGCCTCAGTGCCAGCCCCGGCACGGTTTCACTTATCCGCTGGGCCCGACGTACAGCGTATACTATGGATGCAACCTGGGTAGGCGTTTATGTGGAAACATCACGGCGATTGGACGAGCAATCAAAAACACAACTTGGCAAGAATATGGACCTCGCTCGTGAACTTGGGGCTGAGATTATCACGACAGCCGATGAGGACATTGCCCGCGGCCTCCTCCGTGTCGCGCATGAACAACATGCTACACAAATACTGGTGGGAAAAACATCGAACGCTGCTTTTTTCAGAAAGAGCCTGCTGGATCGCCTCATCGAGAGCAGCGGCGAACTCGATGTTTATGTTGTTGGTGGAAATGATCCGGAAAAACGACAATCTATAAGGTGGAAACTTCCGGAGTTTTATTCCGGAGCCCAGCAATACGTTATATCCACTGTGGCCATTCTCTTGCTTGGTGCCGCATGTTATCCCATGCGACAGATCATCGGTTACCAGACAGTGTCGCTGATCCTGCTCCTCGCCGTTGCGCTCCTGCCTCTGCGATTAGGAACAGGCCCGGTGATTTCAGCCGCTGCATTGAGTGCATTGCTCTGGAACTTCCTGTTCATTCCGCCCCAATTCACTTTTGCAATCGCCCAACCACACGATATTCTCATGTTCGGGGCATATTTTGTTATTGCGGCAGTCATGGGGGTACTGACAACCCGTGTACGGGCACGAGAGAAGGCAGTGCGCATAAGAGAAGAGAGAGCTGTTGCTCTGTATGCGCTCACCAATGACTTGTCACGAGCCCACTCGTTGGACGAAGTCGTTGAAGCTGCGGTAAGCAATATCCGCAAGTTTTTTCAGGCGGAAGTTGTGTTGTTCCTGAGTGAAAGTGATGGCGACCTGTTCAAGAAACAGCATCCTTCCAGCAGCTTTGTTGTTGATGAAAAAGAGGCCGGTGTTGCAGCATGGGTGTATTGGAACGAGAAAAAGGCGGGGAAGTTTACAGACACACTGCCATCAACGCAGGCAATGTATTTTCCTCTCTCGGGCCCGCGATACCCCCTTGGAGTTATCGGGGTAAAACCGGCTGACACTGCCCGTCCCAGCATGGAGCAGGAAACATTGCTCAATAACTTCATCCGCCAGATATCGTCGAGCCTTGAGCGGGAACAACTGAACGAACTTACACGCAAATCCATGCTCGTCGCTGAATCGGAACGTCTGTACAAAAATCTTTTTGATTCGCTTTCACACGAATTCAAGACCCCGATCGCAAGCATTCTTGGCACAACAGAACAATTGATGCATGACCGGCTGTTCATGGAGAACAAGTACGCCGGAGTGGCGCAGGAGCTATTTGATGCAGCAACGAGATTGAATCGCCTTGTCGCCAATCTGTTGGATATGACCCGTGTTGAGTCGGGTTTATTGAAACCGAAACTTGACTGGGTTGATATCGCCGATTTGATATCAACAACACTCCGCAAAATGAAACAAGACCTTGAGCAACACAAGGTTGAGGTACAGGTTGCCGAAAAAGTGAGCTTAATGAAACTTGACTTCGGGTTGATGGAACAGGCGCTCACCAACCTTCTGCACAATGCTTCGGTCCATACACCGCCGGGGACACGCATCATCATCAAGGCCACCGAGGATGATAATGAGTGCAGCATTTCAGTAACAGACAACGGGCCGGGTGTGCCGGATGAGGTTGCCGGCAAACTTTTCCAGAAGTTTTTCCGTGTGCCCGGAAGCGGGCCCGGAGGAACAGGCCTGGGACTTTCCATCGCAAAGGGATTTGTCGAAGCACATGGTGGAACAATCACTTTCGAACACCTATCAGGCGGCGGATCCAGGTTCACCATCCACCTTCCACTTCAGACTCCACCGATGACAAACATACCATGACGGCGATAACGCACGCACCACACATACTTGTCATTGATGATGAACTGCAAATGAGGCGCCTCTTGCAGCGAACACTTGAACATGAGAACTACAAAGTATTTCTTGCGGAAACTGGTGCAACCGGGTTAACGCGTGCAGGCATGGACAGGCCTGAGATTATCATTCTTGACCTTGGGCTTCCGGACATGGACGGTACTACTGTGCTGAA
>CAZWIN010000070.1:0-10586 GCA_964633855.1 uncultured Chitinophagales bacterium | reverse complement strand
CTGAAAGCACATACAGATAAGCAAAGTTGACGGCGCCGTACACTGCGATGACGATAACTGTGGAAAGGATAATTGAGAGAGGAATGTTTCGTTGAGGAGACCGGACTTCACCTGCAACAAAAGTAATTTCTATCCATCCGTCATACGCCCAGAGTGTTGCCAGAATCGCGAGACCAAACGGCCCGGCCATGCCTTCAAATGAACCAGGAAACAGTGGTAGGAGATTGGCAAGGGACCCGCCTTGCAGAGTTGCGCTCAGCACAAGAAGCCCGCCGAATGCTGCCAGCTTCATCAATGTCAGAATGTTCTGAGTCCATGCCCCAAGCTTGACTTCCAAACAGTTGATTGCTGTAAGCAGTATGATGGATAGTATTGCTGTGAGTTTGATCTCCGCCGGACTAAGAGGAAGAACGTATGCAAGGTACGTAGCGAACCCTACGGCTATTGCCGAAATCGAAGCAGTATTTGTCACCGCGAACGCCGTCCATCCATACAGAAACCCCCACGCTTCACCATATGCTTCGCGGAGGTACACATAGATTCCGCCGGCACGCGGCATTGCGGCTCCGAGTTCAGCTACGGAGAGTGCCCCAAGAATACTCGCAATTCCACCGACTACCCATGCGAGCAGAACCAAACCGGACGAATGAACGTACAGCGCAATTGTCGCGGGGACGATGAAAATTCCGGACCCGATGATCGTGCCGACATTGATCATGGTGGAGTCGAGAAGCGTGAGCTTGCGTTGGAGTTCTCCGCTGTTGTGTTCAGCTGTGCTCACGCTGAACGGTAGGCTTCTTTCAGGAGGTTCTGAAAGTGATACACGCCTTCTTCACGTTTGACGGAAAACCTTCCGCGGCGATAGGCTTTCGACATCAGTCCGCGTTGCACGTGCTCACAGATTTCAATATCCTCAAGCTGGATGCTGTGAGCATAGGCGATATCCTCTTCAATCATTTTGAGTGCTTCCGGTGAAGACACATCATCATAGTAGTAATCGAAAATCACCTTCGTACGGTCATATGTCACAGGCACAATCAGGTTGGTCTGAAGACGTCCCGGAAGTATGTTCAGCATGAAATTCGGAAAGATAAAATAATAGAATGCCGTGGCATCGCCTTTGGTATAAACGTTCTCTGTTCCGCTAAACGGACTGTATTGAAGGGAATAATGTTTGAATGTTTCGGTAACGTACTGCTGATAATCCAACATCTTTGTCAGTTCCGGGTGGACAAACGGCAAATGGTAGCCTTCCAGATAATTGTCTGCGTAAACCTTCCAGTTGCAGTGTACATCATACACTGCCTGGCTGTGGAATTTCTTGGTTCCGAGAGTCATCGGCGCAATGCGCTGCACGATGCCGTCATAAAAAGTACCAAGAGACTTCACGGCAGGAGAGAGATTGACAAAAACAAGCCCCTCCCATGTTTCCACATCAACGGGAATCAAGCCGTAATCTTTTTTGTCGAACAGTTCAACGCGATCGAAGTCCGGCACACCCCTCAACGAACCATCCAGTAAATATGTCCAGCCATGATAATGACATTGCAGCACGTGATGCTCAGTGCGACCGTTGCACACGGCAATCGGCCCGCCCCTGTGCCGGCAAACATTGTAGAAAGCGCGGAGGACCTGATCTTTCCCCCGTACGGCAAGAACCGGATTATCCGCAACAGCAGCCACAACATGATCGCCGGGGTTTTGCAACTGCGAAAGATTTCCAATATGTTGCCACGTGCGGGAGAAGATGCACTCCTTTTCCAATTCGAGGAATTTTGGATCGGTGTACCATGTTGATGGAATGGTCTCCGCGCGGGCCAACGGCTGGCTGGCCAGGAAAGCCTCGCTGAAGTCAGGGAGTTCGGAAAGGTTAATTCGGCTCATAAGCGTATTATCTGAATTTTCCCGCGTATGATAGTGACAACATCAGGAAAAGGCAAATCTGGCTATTCAACCACGGATTGCACGGACAGAAATTATTTTTGAACGACACAATCAATTTTTCCCCTTATTGTCCGTGTACATCTGTGTAATCTGCGGTTGTTTTTGTGGGGCATATCAATGTCCAATTTTCGGTGGAGCCTGCATTCTCCATGTTGTATGTTATATCCAACATTATGTTCAGCATACGGAATTATTATTATGACAACTCTGCCTTCCACTGAAGAAATGGAAAGGGCGTACAGAAAAAGCGATGCCTCCTATGACGGTATTTTCGTGCTTGGAGTGCGTTCGACAGGAATCTTCTGCCGGCCTTCATGTCCCGCCCGAAAACCGCTCCCTCGTAATGTCTCGTACTATGCAAGTTTCCGTGAAGCGATCTTTGCTGGCTTCCGGCCATGTAAACGTTGTCGCCCGATGGAAACACATGGCGAGCCCCCCACATGGATTGCGGGGCTTCTTGCGTGTGTTGAGAATGACCCTGCTGCACGATACTCGGATGCAGTTCTGAGATCGATGAGTATTGACCCCGCACGGGCACGGCGTTATTTCCATAAACACTACGGCATGACGTTTCAGGCGTATTGTCGCGGACGGCGCCTCGGCAGATCGCTCGAACAAATCCGACTTGGAACTGACCTTGATGATGTTGCGCTCGGGTATGGATACAATTCTCACAGCGGATTCCGCGATGCATTTGTCCGGACATTCGGCAAGGCGCCGGGACGAAGCCGTAACGCCGATTGCATAATGACGGCGTGGATTGAAAGCCCGCTCGGGCCGCTTGTTGCAGGAGCAACATCTGATGGTATCTGCTTGCTGGAGTTCACCGATAGGCGGATGCTTGATGCGCAGTTCGCAGTTTTGCGCAGGCGGTTCAAGTGCGCAATCGTTCCCGGAGAAAACCGGCATATTGTACAGCTCAGGAAAGAGCTTGCCGCTTACTTCAAAGGCTTGCTCAAACATTTCTCCGTCCCTCTTGTTTATCCCGGCACCGATTTCCAGTTGCGTGTGTGGAAGGAACTCCTCCGTATTCCGTATGGCAAAACCGTTTCATATGAGGGTATCGCAAAGCGCATGGGTTCGCCCTCATCGCATCGTGCGGTTGGAAATGCAAACGGACTGAATCGCATCGCTATTGTGATTCCCTGTCACCGTGTTGTCAACAAGAGCGGCGAACTTGGCGGTTACGGTGGAGGATTGTGGCGAAAACAGAAACTGTTGGCTCTGGAACAAGGAAGAGATCTCCCGTAGAGACGTAGCATGTCGAAGATCCCGCTAACCTGTCTGTTGTTTGACGGAAGGCGGGGCAACGTCTCTACAATGCTCGACCGGATTAAAGCCTCTCCACGAGAGGCTTTTTTATTGGTATTGAAAGCAGAAACAATTTCGGGTATATTGGGGCAGCAGTTTCGTCTCTTTCAACACATTTTCGGAGTCGTAGATCTGATGCAGCCAGTCGTTGTTGTTATTGAGTACAAATCTCTTCCTCATACTTCCGCACAGGCATTGCGGGAGTTATCAGAATTGATCACGACTGTAGTTGCCGTTGAACCGGCATGCCGGGGAATCCGGCTTCTGCAGGATCAGGAGGATCCTTGCCGTTTTCTGCTCTGGGAAGATTGGACCGATAAGGCTGAATATGTCGGGCCGCATATGAAAACACCGCATTTGGTATCGTTCATTCAACGCGCGAAGAGTGTTTTTGCTGGTCCACCAACGATTCATTTCTGGTACACACGCACGGAGGAATGGCCGGCATAGAGCCATCCTGATTGTGAGCCGGCTGGATCCGTATTTATCATGAAGAATCACGTGACAACTCAATACATGAATTCTCTCTTCACGCTTCTCAGTGGTGTCATTGACTATGCGGGACTTTTTCCTCCCGCCAAACTTGACATGGCTTCTGCTGTTTCCAATTATGCAGAATACTTCAAAGGAGAGTACTCGTGGGCACTTGGAAGATTTATCGTCCCTGTTGGAAGGTTGGAAGAGTTTGAAACTCATGCAAATCCTCTGTTGCCGCGTCAGGGGAGAGAGGTTTGGCGCATTAGCGTTCTAGCCGGTGCAGATGCTTCTTCGGAAATCCAGACAGTCAGGTTTTTCAACCGGCGGTATCAACTTGGAAGCAACGCGGGAAATGCTGTTATTGATACAATCGAGGCAAAAGCTGCAGGTGTACAAGAGATTGAGGTTATGGCAAAAGCAATAGGTGCTGATGTTCAACTGTATGTGGAAACCCCAATCAACGCCGATCCCTCGGAGCTGATTAAGGCAATGAAGCGAACAGGCACAAAAGCAAAAGTTCGCACAGGGGGAGTTACAGTTGATGCGTTTCCTGCCAGCAACGACCTTGCCCGGTTTATCATGGCATGTGCATCGCAAGGTGTTGAATTCAAGGCAACAGCGGGGTTGCATCATCCGCTTCGTGCGGCATATCCGTTAACATACGAACCGGCAAGCCCGACCGGAACGATGTACGGATTTCTGAATGTCTTTCTTGCTGCTGTACTTGCCCGCAGAAGGGCGACACTGGAAGCGATCACGCAGCTCCTTGAAGAGCAGGATCACCGCACGTTCAGTTTTGATGATGATGCCGTGAGTTGGAAAACATATCGCTTCGATCTTGATGAACTCCGTTCAGTACGCACAGGGTTTGCCGCATCGTTCGGCTCGTGTTCTTTTACAGAACCAATCGGTGATTTACAAACTTTGGGGCTTTTATGATTTACGAAATTAATCAGACTCACCGGCAGTCGCTTGCATCATGGGTGCCGTCTGCAAGCAAACCAACCACCGAGTTCCCGATACAAAACCTGCCTTTTGGGGTCTTCCGGAAATCCGAGGGTCAGCCGGGCAGAGTCGGCATTGCCATCGGCGACCAAATTCTTGATCTGACAGCATGCAATTCGCTCGGGTTGTTTTCCGGGCTTGCGGAAACCGCAGCCGTTGCATGTGAAAGCGACTCTCTCAATGCTCTCATGGGTTGGGGGCCGGAGTACTGGTCGGCCTTGCGAAAACGCGTGAGCGAACTCTTGCGAGAGGGTTCTGCTGAAGTGGACCTTGCCTCGCGCTGTCTTGTTTCCATGGCGGAAGTCGAACTGTTGCTCCCGGCCCGCATCGGCGGCTACACGGATTTTTATGCTTCCATCCACCATGCGACAAATGTCGGCAGCATGTTCCGGCCTAATGAACCGTTGCTTCCCAATTATAAATACGTTCCGATCGGCTATCATGGCAGGGTATCTTCAATTATCATTAGTGGAACTCCGATACCACGGCCCTCCGGGCAGATCAGAACGGGAAATAGCGGAGCGCCGCAAATGCAGGCTACTTCCATGTTGGATTATGAAATGGAGGTGGGATGTTTTGTGGGCCCGGGAAATGCTATTGGTGAACCTATCAAAATCTCACAGGCGGAACGGCATCTCTTCGGCATCTGTTTGTTGAATGACTGGTCGGCTCGTGATATTCAGTCGTGGGAGTATCAGCCGCTTGGTCCGTTCCTCGCAAAGAACTTTGCTACTTCGGTTTCACCCTGGATTGTGACAATGGAGGCGCTCGCGCCTTTCAGGACGGCAATCTCTCGATCAACGTCTGATCCCCAACCACTTCCTTATCTTGCACACAAGGAAGACATGCAAAATGGTGCGCTCAACCTGACGCTTCAGGTGCTTCTCTCGACGAAGAGGATGAGGGAGCAGGAAATGGTTCCTATGAAAGTAAGTGAGGGGAATTTCAGGGACATGTACTGGACGCTTGCCCAAATGCTCACTCATCACACAAGTAACGGGTGTAATCTCCAGCCGGGGGATTTACTCGGAAGCGGTACTGTTTCGGGGAACGAGAAGTCGTCACGGGGATGCCTGCTTGAGCTGACCTGGAGGGGCAGTGATCCCTTGGAATTGCCGACCGGTGAAATCAGAAAATTTCTGGAAGACGGGGATGAAGTCACCATGAAGGGATTTTGCGAGGCGCCGGGTTTTCGGAGAATCGGGCTTGGAGAATGCCGGGGTACTGTTGTTGGTATGCGCGGATAGGTTCAGGATGGCGGCGTTTTTTACCATTTCTTGCAATTCAAAATGTGTTTGGGTATATTTTTTTGAGATAATCAGGATTTCATGACAGCGATAGATATTCAGCCTAACTCATTACGTGCGCACGAGTTGTACGGGGATTTTTGGTTCAATTCGGAGCCGGTGCCGATCTCTGCTTTGCGTGGTAAGGTTATCCTGATCCACTTCTGGGATTATACCTGTGTTCATTGCCGGCACGGATTGCCATATATCAACGAGTGGAACAGAAAGTACCGGGAGCATGGGCTTGTAGTAGTTGGCGTGCACACGCCGCGGTTTCCATTTGCGGGAAATCCTGATGTTGTTCAGCGCATGGTAAGCAAGTTGGGTATTACCCATCCCGTGGTGATGGATAATGGCTACATCATCGCATCACGGTATGTGAGTAGAACATGGCCCTCGTTCTATCTTGTTGACAAGCATGGCTACATCCGCTACCAGAATACCGGCGGGGGAAATTACGAGGCCGCCGAACGCACGATACAGACTCTGTTGTACGATGCGGGTGTTGATCAGGAACTTCCAGAGTTGATGCAGCCGTTGCGGGATGAAGACAGAAGCGGTGCGGTGTGTTACAGGGCTACGCCGGAGTTGTTTACCGGCTATACGAAAGGATCGCTCGGCAATGTCGAAGGGTACAGCCCTGAATCCGTTGTTCAGTATGATGATCCGGAAATCTATATCGAAGGCCGTTTCTATGTGGATGGTTTCTGGTTGAATGAAAAAAATTGTCTTCGCCTGAATGAGTCTGGTCTGCGTGCGGGGCATATCATGGTTTCGTACACTGGAAATGAAGTGTATGCAGTGATCACGCCGGGAGGACAACCCGGATTTGAAGTGGAGTTAAAGCAAGACGGTCGCTTTCTTGACGAGATGAACAAAGGCAATGATGTTAGGATTGCGGGCGATGGGAAAAGCTACTTGTTCATTGACGAACCGGGTGTTTTTCATCTGGTCAAAAATGATGAATGTGGCGGACATATCTTGAAGCTGACGGCGCGGAATAACGGTTTTTCGTTATACTCCCTGATGTTTGACTCTTCTGTCATACCGGAGATGATCTCAAACAACTGAAGAACCGACGCCATCAAAGGTTCCGACGGCGGGCAAGATGCTCGCCGTTTTGTTTTGCTGTTGTCTAAATTCTTGCAAGGCTATGTGATGAAGACAATCCGACAGTTGCTCGAAGAAAGAATCCTGATTATTGACGGCGCCATGGGAACGATGATCCAACGCCGCAACCTTCAGGAAGCAGATTACCGCGGCGAGAGGTTCAAGAACTGGCATGTCGATGTCAAAGGAAACAATGACCTGTTGAATATCACCAGGCCCGATATCATTACAGGTATTCACAAACAATATCTTGAGGCCGGCGCTGATATCATTGAGACCAACACATTCAGTAGTACGGCAATTGCCATGGCAGATTATGGAATGCAATCGCTGGCGTTTGAGTTGAATGTCGCCGCTGCGAAATGTGCAAGAACAGCTGCTGCTGAATACACAGCAAAGGATACATCGAAACCGCGTTTTGTTGCAGGTGCAATGGGACCGCTCAACAAAACACTTTCCTTGTCACCCGATGTCAATAATCCCGGGTTCCGGGCAGTGACGTTTGATGAAGTTGTTGCAGCGTACTATGAGCAAGTTTCCGGTTTAGTGGAGGGCGGAGTTGATGTTTTGTTGGTTGAAACTATCTTTGATACGCTGAATGCCAAAGGAGCCATCTTTGCAATCCGGAAATATTTCCGTGATACCAAAAAGACAAAGCTGCCTGTCATGATCAGCGGTACTATTACCGATGCGAGCGGGAGAACATTGAGCGGACAGACTCTCGAAGCGTTTTATACCTCTGTAATGCATGCAAAACCGTTGAGCATCGGTTTGAACTGCGCCCTTGGTGCAGCGGAAATGAGAGGCCATATAGAGGAGTTGTCGGAGCTTGCGTCGTGCTATGTTTCGGCGTATCCCAATGCAGGCCTGCCGAATGCGATGGGCGAGTACGACCAGCAGCCGCAGGAGACAGCCAGCTTCATGGAGGAATGGGCGAGGGAAGGATTCGTCAATATTGTTGGCGGGTGTTGCGGTACTACGCCGGATCACATCAAAGCCATTGCCGACAGGGTGAAGTCTGTTGAACCAAGAAGGATGCCCGTGCTTGAAACAAGCATTTAGTCGGGATATGAGATTCACCAAGTGTTGTTTTGCTGTCGTGATTTATCAACTATGAATACCATAAAACCATATTTGCGTCTTTCCGGCCTTGAGCCGCTCGTTATTCGTCCCGAGACGAACTTTGTGAATATTGGCGAACGTACCAATGTCAGCGGTTCGAAGAAATTTGCGCGCCTCATCAAGGAAAACAAGTATGAGGAGGCCCTCAGTGTTGCGCGACAGCAGGTAGAGAGCGGTGCGCAGGTGCTTGACGTGAATATGGACGATGCCCTGCTGGATGGTGTCCACGCAATGACGACGTTCCTCAATCTTTTGCAAAGCGAACCCGATATCGCACGTATCCCAATCATGATTGACAGCTCCAAATTTGAAATCATTGAGGCAGGATTGAAGTGCGTGCAGGGAAAGTGCATTGTCAATTCCATCTCCATGAAAGAAGGCGAGGGGAAATTCATCGAGCAGGCGTTCATTTGCCAAAGCTTCGGTGCTGCAGTTGTTGTGATGGCGTTTGACGAGATAGGGCAGGCAGACACAAAAAAGCGCAAGGTGGAAATCTGTCAGAGAGCGTACGCGATTCTGACGGAACAAGTCGGCTATGACCCACAGGACATCATTTTTGATCCCAACATCTTTGCAGTCGCCACCGGTATTGAGGAGCATAACCGCTACGCTCTTGATTTTATCGAGGCAACGGCAGAGATCAAAAAGCTCATGCCATTGACGAAAATCAGCGGCGGGGTTTCGAACGTTTCGTTCTCCTTCCGCGGCAACGACCACGTTCGCGAAGCCATGCATTCCGTCTTCCTGTATCATGCCATCAAAGCCGGCATGGATATGGGAATTGTGAATGCGGGACAGTTGGTTGTTTATGACGAAATTGAACCAACGCTCCGGCAGTTATGTGAAGATGTTCTGTTAAACAGGAATAACGACCACAACCAGGCAACAGAAGCGCTCATTACTCATGCAGAAACGGTAAAGGCGAAAGAGAAGGTTGAAGTAAAAGACGAGGCGTGGCGTAATACCAGTGTTCAGGATCGTCTCAAGCATGCCCTCGTCAATGGTATCACCGACTATATTGATGCAGACACGGAGGAAGCGCGTCAGAAATATCCCAAGCCACTGGACGTGATTGAAGGCCCGCTGATGGACGGCATGAACGTTGTCGGAGATTTGTTCGGCTCCGGTAAGATGTTTCTTCCCCAGGTAGTGAAAAGCGCCCGTGTGATGAAGAAGAGCGTCGCTATTCTCACACCCTACATTGAAGCAGAGAAGGAACAACGCAAACAGGCCCACGCTCCGGCGAAAATTCTTCTTGCTACGGTCAAAGGTGACGTTCACGATATTGGAAAGAATATCGTTGGCGTGGTTCTTGGCTGCAACGGGTATGATATTGTTGACCTCGGTGTTATGGTTCCCATGGACAAAATCCTGGAAACTGCGCTGAAAGAACGTGCAGATATCATCGGGCTGAGCGGATTGATTACGCCGTCGCTTGATGAGATGGTGCACATCGCAAAAGAGATGAAGCGTCGCGGAATGAAACAGCCTCTCCTGATTGGTGGCGCCACTACCTCGCGTATGCACACGTCTGTGAAAATTGCGCCTGAATATGACAACGGCGTGGTACATGTGCTCGATGCTTCACGTAGCGTTACCGTTGCCGGATCGTTATTGAACAGCGAACAGAAGCCCGAATTTCTGAAGGGGATCAAAGAAGAATATCAAAAGCTCAAGGAAGGGTTCGACAACAAGAAGAGCCTGAAGAACTATGTCTCATACGAAGAGGCAAAGAAGAACCGGGTGAACATTGACTGGATGACCTATGTGCCGGCTGCACCCAAGTTCACGGGCACCAAAATATTTGACAACTACGATTTGAAGGAACTGCGGCAATACATTGATTGGAAGCCGTTTTTTATTACCTGGGAGATGCATGGAAACTTCCCCGATATTTTGCATGATGCGAAAACGGGGAAAGAGGCGACAAAGTTATTGAAGGATGCGAATGCATTGCTGGACAGGATCATTGCGGAGAAATGGCTTACGGCAAAAGGCGTCGTTGGTTTCTGGGAAGCGGCAAGCAATGGCGACGAGGTTCAAGTCAAAAATCAAACATCAAAAGTCAAACTCCAGTTCTTGCGGCAGCAGATGCAAAAGGGGGCCGGACAGCCGAACTTCTCCCTTGCGGATTTTATTGCACCCGAAGTAACAGGCAAGCGGGACTTTATCGGCGCATTTGCAGTCACGATTCATGGTATCGAGCCTCATATACGGGCATTTGAACAGGCGCATGCTGATTACAGCAAAATCATGCTGCAGGCACTTGCGGATAGGTTAGCAGAGGCCTTCGCCGAATGTCTGCACGAAAGGGTTCGCAAGGACTTCTGG
>CAZWIN010000069.1:8386-10739 GCA_964633855.1 uncultured Chitinophagales bacterium | reverse complement strand
GGAAAGAAATCCGATCCGCACAAGGCTTCGGTTGTGGGCGATACGGTCGGCGATCCGTTCAAGGATACGGCAGGCCCGTCGCTGCACGTGTTGATCAAGCTGCTCAGCACTATCACACTCGTGCTGGCGCCGCTGTTCATCTAAGAAGCAAGCTGTTCATTTACTCAATTACTGCGGAGACACAGAGAGGAGGGAGGAACACAGAAGGCCTAAGCCCGGTGTTCGCCCGTCCCTCTGTGTCTCTCTGTTTATTATCCATCAAGAGGAGGAGATATGAAAGCGCTGTATCTTGGTATGGTATTCCTTGTCGCACTTGCTGCAATGCCGTTTGCCGTTGCCGGCGAAATCGAATGGAAGGAACTGGATGCGTTTCATGCCGTCATGAGCGAAACATTCCATCCGGCGGAGGAGGGGAACCTCCAGCCTGTTCGCGATAACGCTGATGAACTGCTTGCGAAGGCGAAGGAATGGCAGATGTCACCCGTTCCGGAAGGATACGACAAAAGCCTGACAACAAAAACGTTGAAAACCCTTGTTGCCAAATGCAAGGGACTGAAAAGCGCTGTCAAGGCAAAGAAGAATGACAAGGAGCTGACGAAGCTCATCACCGAAGCGCATGATGTGTTCCACAAGATTGTGGAAGAGTGCAAGACCTCTACTGATGAACACAATCACTCGGATGGCCACAAGCACTAGTCGGGGATTGCGGATTTTGGATTGTGAATTTCGGAATTGGGGTGCGGATTTGTAAGTCTCACCACATAGGTACAGAGAAGGGCGCTTACAGGCGCCCATTGTATTGAAATGTGAGAAGTAAGATTTGACCAATCAAACCCTTACAGTATTCTTCCACATTGCCTCTGGCTCCTGTTTTGTTTAGATTCGTTGAGCAAAATCACCCCTCTAACATTACCTGTATGCGCATTCCCGACCAGAAAATAGACGAAGTTCGTAGTGCCTCCGACATTGTTGACGTTATTGCCGGATATGTACGGCTGAAGAAGCGGGGCAAGAACTTTCTCGGGTTGTGTCCATTCCACCAGGAAAAAACCCCGTCGTTTACCGTAAGCCAGGAAAAGCAAATGTATCATTGCTTCGGCTGCGGAAAGGGCGGGAATGTCTTCACGTTTGTGATGGATGTGGAGAAAGTGTCGTTTGTGGAATCAGTGCGGACGCTTGCCGAGCGTACAGGAATCGCCCTCCCCTCAGAGAGCAGTGAAGACAACACACAGGCAACAGAGAATGAGCTGCTCTACAATGCCTGCCGGATGGCAGGGCTGCATTTCCACGAAAACCTGAGGACGACGGAAGGGAAGCTTGCGCTGGAGTATTTCCATCACCGGGGATTTACGGATGAGACGATCCGCAAGTTCGGGCTGGGCTACTCGATGAATTCGTGGGATGACCTCATCAAACATGCCGCGTCAAAGAATATCAATATTGACACGCTTGACAAAGCCGGCCTGGTCAATCAGAAGGAAGATAACAAGTCGCGCTATGACAGGTTTCGCGGCAGGGCGATGTTTCCCATATTCTCTCCGTCGGGGCGTGCCATAGGGTTTGGTGCGCGCAAGATGCTGGAGAGCGATGTTATTGAAGGGAAGTACATCAACTCTCCGGAAACCCCCATCTATGACAAGAGCCGGAGCCTGTACGGAATTTTCCAATCGAAGGACGCCATACGTGACAAAGAGTATGCAATCCTTGTTGAAGGGTACGCCGATCTGATTTCCGTCTTCCAATCCGGAATTGAAAACGTGGTTGCTTCCAGCGGAACAGCACTGACGGAAGACCAGATTAAGTTGGTAGGGCGATATGCGAAGAACATCACGCTTGTGTATGATGCCGATTCTGCTGGGTCGAAGGCAACGATGCGCGGTGTTGACCTTGTGATTGAAGGAGGGTTGGATGTCCGGGTTGCCGAACTTCCTGCGGGCGAAGACCCCGATTCGTTTGTGAAGAAACACGGTGGGAAGGAATTCATCAAGCTTTTGGAATCGGCGAGCTCGTTCCTCGAATTCAAAGCAAAGACGTTTCAGGACCAGGGATTCCTCGCGACCCCGGAAGGGCAGGCGCGTGCCGTCCGTTCGATTGTCGAGACCATTGCGAAGATGCAGGATGAACTGAAACGGAGTTTCTATATCAAGCGGGTTGCGGAGAAGTACGGCATCTATGAATCGGTATTGTTCCGTGAGCTTGAGAAAATTGCCGGACAGGAGCGCACCAAGGCGCATTTCGAACAGCAGCGGCAAAATACGGCGATGGCCGAACGTCAGGAACCTGTACAGCAGAAGGTGTCACCTCCAGCAGCAATTCCGGCGACTCGAAGACCTCCTTGCCGGGCAGCACCAGG
>CAZWIN010000069.1:0-8376 GCA_964633855.1 uncultured Chitinophagales bacterium | reverse complement strand
ATGGAAATGAAATGGCCTCGTTTATCTTTTCACATGCTTCCCCGGAGATTTTTACCGTCACGCCCGCCGCAGGCCTTGTGCAACTGATTCTTGCGCACGTAGAGAACGGCAGTGAATGGTCCGCCGCCACGTTGATGAACGAAATTGACAGTGAAGAAGCAAAGCAGCTAATCGCCGATCTCGTATTCACCAAATACGAATTGAGCAAGGGCTGGGTGCAACTCGGTGAAGCGCCGGATGAAGTAGATCCGTGGCACACCGCTGAGAAAATTCTCGGACTTCTGCGCAGGCAGGAAGTTGACAGGCTCCTGGAAGAAAATCAACAGCGCATGAAACAGGCTTCCGGGCGCGGCGAGCCGGTACAAGAGTTTCTTGAACAACATCAGGCCCTGCTCCATGAGAAGAAGGAGCTTGAGGCGGCGATGCTGAAAAAGTGATCGTTTCTATTCTGCTACCAACCTCTGATCTCTGTCATGTAAGTTTGTCTCGCCATCGGTAATCCGGGATATTGTATTGAGCAAACAAGTATCCTCTCTCTTAAGAAAAGAACGCACAGATGAAAAAGATCAATCAGGGTATACAGTCGTACAATAACAAACTCTCCCGCACAGACAAAGCTATCTGCAATCTGCTTGCTCAGGAAATAGGCAAAAGCTTAACCAAGGCGGAAAACAAGATCTGGCATGGACATCCTGTCTGGTTCTTGGACGGTAATCCGATAGTGGGGTACAGCAAACAAAAACCAGGCATCCGCTTGATGTTTTGGAGCGGAGCCGGTTTTGAAGAGGAAGGATTGAACGTCAGAGGTGCGAAGTTCAAGGATGCATCGGTTTTCTACAACGCCGCCTCTGAAATTGTAAAGAAAGACCTGAAACGCTGGCTCAAAAAATCAAAGGATATCCAGTGGGATTACAAGAATATCGTAAAACGAAAAGGTGTTCTTGAGCAGCTGAGTTGACAAAACGGGTTGTATGCAAGAACGTTGAGGTTTCCGTTACTGCCGTCACTCGTTGCAACTCTTCCCACCTTCGCATATATTGGTGCGTGTGATTCACTAACACGGAGCCGACGCTTACTTGTCTGTTGCAGAAAAACCTATCAAACGCATTCTCCTCGTCCGCACCGACCGCCTCGGTGACGTTATCTTAACCCTTCCCATGCTTCCCATTCTTCGTGCGCAATATCCTGATGCATTTATTGCCATGCTGTTGCGCAGATACACCGGTGCAATCATTGAAGGAAATCCGTATATCAACCAGTTGATCTGGTATGACGAAAATGGTGGGGAAATGATACCGCTCGGCATTATGAGGAAAACGCTGGCGGAACAACGGTTTGATGCAACAATCGTGGTCTATCCGACGTTACGACTGGCGTGGCTGATGTTCCGCTCCGGAATTGCAATCAGGATTGGAACAGGTTACCGGTACTATTCGTTCCTATTTAACAGACGGGTGTTTGAGCACCGGAAGAATGCTGAGCGCCACGAGGTTGAGTACAATCTGAACCTGCTTAAGGAATTGGGTTGCGACGTCAGGAAGCAGCCCGAGTTTTTCATTGAGATACCGACAGAAACGGAACACAATGTTCGTGGACTGCTTGCATCGCTTGGAGTTGCTTCATCAAAGCCGGTTGCAATTGTGCATCCGGGAACTGGCGGGTCGGCAAGAGTGTGGAGCAGTGAGAATTTCGGGAAACTGGCGGAGAAGCTTGTTGCAAACAGCGGTGTGCAGGTGTTGGTGACGGGGAGTTTATCCGAGCAGCTGCAAGCGGAGAGAGTCGTTCGGGCTTCGGGCAGCTCGGCTATTTCTATTGCAGGGAAACTCTCAATGAAAGAACTTGCGGCGCTCATTCGTATGTCGCAGTTGTTCGTATCAAACTCGACCGGCCCGATTCATGTTGCCGCGGCAGTGGGAACGCCTGTCGTGGGATTGTACCCGCAGCATGTGCCCATGAGCGCAAAGCGATGGGGCCCGTACTCCGATAAGAGTATCGTCTTCACCCCGAAGAAACCCGAATACTGCGCAGACTGTTCCGGTGGAAAGGACGAACAGTGCGCGTGTATGCAGAGTATAACCGTTAATGAAGTCTATGCTGCCGCTGGCGGTTTGCTGGAACCGAACAAAAGGATCGCAAGACAAAATGCCTGACTGTAGTCATCACATACGCCGTCAATCGTTGGTTTTGCTGTTGATGATGTTCGTATTGCTGTTGGCATGTTCGCTTGTTACTGCACAAACACCGCAGCCGAGGAAAAAAAGCAAAAAGCCAGCGGCGGCGCAGCTCGCAAAAATGCGTGCGGACAGCCTTGTGGCAGCAGCACGTGCTGATTCCATTGCAAAGGCTTTGCGTGCACAGGCAATACAGGATTCTGTCAAACGCGCATCGGACTCTCTGGCGCGATACATGGACAGCATCAGGGCCTTCAAATACCGGAAGGTGGAGAATAGGGCATTCGGCGTAGGTGAGAGACTGGTGTTCTCCGTGAACTACGGGTTTATCACAGCCGGTGAAGCGGTGATGCAGGTTGCGGGGATTGATACGATTGGCGGGAGGGCTTGCTACAGAGTTGAATTCACTGTGAATTCCCTGCCGAGCTTTTCATGGATTTATAAGGTCGAGGATCGCTACCTCACTTATATTGATGTGGAAGCAATAGCACCGTTGAAATTCGAACAACACATCCGTGAAGGAACATACCGACGTGATTTCGTTGCGGAATTCGATCAGGCACAACATATTGCAAAGACAACCGAAGGCACCTACCCGATACCGGAATATGTTCATGACATCATGTCTGCGTTTTATTTTGCGCGGACGGTTGATTTCAGCAGCTACAAACCGGGCGATGGAACAATCCTCTACAATTTTTATAAAGACAAGAGCCATGAATTAAAAGTGAACTTCCTCGGACGGCAGGAACTGGAACTCGAAGCAGGGACATTCAACACCATAGTCGTTGAACCGCTTGTGAGGGAAGGCGGCTTATTTAAGAGTGAAGGACGCATTGTGATTTGGCTGAGCGATGATGAGAGAAAAATTCCGGTAAGAGTGAATACCAAAGTCGTCATCGGATCCATTGATACCGAACTGAAATCCTATTCGGGGTTGAACGGGCCGCTCAATTCCCGGATCAAATAATCACATCAATACTCTCAATGAGCGAACCAACACCTCAATTTCCTGAACAACAACCTGAGCCTTCGCTTGCTCCGGTACCGGAACCGAAACTTCCGCTTCTTCAACGTATTCCACCTGTACCGTTTGCGATAGCGACTCTCGCTCTCATCTTTGTCCTCTATCAGGTGGTGAATGGCGGCATAACACTATTGCTCTTCCCGATGGATTTGACAAACCCCGATATCAGTGCATTCGAAGCAAACAAGAATGGTTTTCGCTGGGCGACTCTTGTCGGGCAGTTCCTCTTCATTCTTCTTCCCACAATTATTCTGACACGATTGCGCTATCCGGGTGTGCGCGGTTTCTTCCGGATCAAAGTACCGGACTACAAGGAAACGATCCTGAGTATTATTGCAGTCTTTGCATTACAACAGATCCTGCAGGGATACATGCTGATGCAGGATGCCATTCCGTTGCCGCAGCAAATACAGGAACCGCTGGACATGTTCAAAAGGCTGCTTGAAGAAATGTACAAGCCGTTGGTGACCGCTCACTCGCTTGGGGAGTTCATCTTCGTTGTGCTTGTTGTAGCTTTTACGCCTGCGATTTGTGAGGAAGTGTTATTCCGTGGCCTCGTTCAACATGAGTTCAGCCAGGCGACGTCCGGTATAGCCGGAGCAATCATCGCAGGATTGATTTTTGCGGCATACCACATCAATCCATTCACATTTGTGCCATTGTTTGCGCTGGGGGCATTCTTCGGGTTCCTGGTGTATAGGTCCGCCAATCTGACAGTTGCCATGTCCGCTCATTTCTTCAATAACTTTGTAGCATGTGCTGCAATGTATATGCAGTTGGATGATGATTTTGTAGCGGTGGCGCCGGGGGGCAACGTTACACCGGCGGATTTGTTATTAAACTTCAGCCTTTTCGGGGTGGTTTTTGTAGCGGCAACTTATTATTTTATCCGTGTAACAGAGCCCACCACAAACATGTCCGGAAGAGGAGGTTGATCATGCCCTACTGCAGAGAATGTGGTTACGAATACACACCGGGGATCAAGTTCTGCCCGGATTGTCAGGCTTCTCTTGAACCAGGCGAGCGCATCACCTGTGACATTTGCGATGAAGTTGTGAGTGAGGATGAATTCTTCTGCCGCCACTGTGGCGTCATTCTTCCCTGGGCGGCGGAGAGCGACAAGCCTTTCCATTGCGAGAAGCACCGGGAGGTTGAAGCGATGGGCTCCTGTGTCATTTGCAAGAAAATGTTGTGTGAGGAATGTGCAACCAGAAAGAACGGTCGCTATTTTTGCGACAACGATGAACATGTCAAGTCTGCGTTCAATTGGGTTGCCGCCTGCACGACAGGTACCGATTATGAAGCGCAAATGATTAAAGCGAACCTTGAAGGGGCGGGTATTCCCGTAATGGTGCTTTCCCAGCATGACCATACGTACGTGACAACAGTCGGCGACCTCGCACAGACGGAAGTCATGGTTCCCAAGGAATCACTCGCCGAGGCACAGCGGTTCATTGCATCAGTCAACCTGCAGAATTCTGCGGGAGAGCATATACATTGACCCGGCTCGCCGTTGAGTAACCTGGCCGTCCGCATACTTGTTGCACTGGTTGGAATTCCCCTTATCCTCCTGCTTACCATGGCGGGAGGATTTTATTTCTTCGGGCTGGTTGTTGTGCTTTCCGCTGTCGGGCTGTATGAGTTTTATCTTTTGTGTAGTAATCGTGGTGCAACACCGCAGGCTGTTACCGGATTGCTGTTCGGCTTCTGTGTGAATGCAGTCTTCTATCATGGTAAGCTGCTCACAGCGGGCCATGGTTCTTCGATGGCAGAGCTTTTCGTGTTAATATTCCTGTTGTTTCTGCCTGTTGTGTTGCTCGTGGAGCTGTTCAGGAACGTGGGAGCCGCGGCGTTGAATGTGGCAACAACACTGTTTGGCGTTTGTTATATCTCCCTCTTCTTCGGCTCGCTGATCGGGATACGGGAGCTCTTCACAGGCACAACGTATGAATGGGGCGGCTCCACGGTGGTGGTGATATTTGCGGCAATATGGATATGTGATTCGGCTGCGTATTTTGTCGGGTTGGGAATAGGGAGAAGGAAGATCTTCCCGAGAGTCAGCCCGAACAAAACGTGGGAAGGGACAATCGCAGGGTTTATCGCGGCCTTGCTTGCATTCGTTGTCGGGAAGATGCTCGCACTTCCTTACATGTCTTGGGTATCCGCGATTGCATGCGGAATCATCATCGGGGTGTTCGGCCAACTGGGTGATTTGGTTGAATCGCTCATCAAGCGTGATACCGGAGTGAAAGATTCATCAGGGCTTATCCCCGGCCATGGCGGCGTGTTGGACAGGTTTGACAGCCTGCTGTTTGTATCGCCGCTGATGTATCTCTATCTGAAGTTTGTGGTGCTGTAGTCTTTTGATAACAAACCTCATCCCCCGTTCCCTTTCTGAAGGGGAAAGGGAAGTAAGGGGGTTGAGTTCCTTTGAACAAGCGAGGTTTTCGTTGGCCGAACCTGTAAAACAAAAAGTCCACGTTATCACGATGGGATGCGCAAAGAACGTCGTGGATTCCGAGAAGCTGATGGCGCAGTTGCAGCTCAGTAATATCGAGATTACCCCTTCCATTGATGATGCGGATGTTGCCGTTATCAATACCTGCGGTTTTATCGAGGCGGCAAAACAGGAATCCGTTGACATGATCATCGCCAATGTTCAACGCAAGAGCAAAGGCAAGTTGAAGAAAGTCTACGCGATGGGTTGCCTGACGGAACGCTACCGCGATGAACTAAAGAAAGAAATTCCCGAAGTAGACGGGTTTTTCGGTTCACAACAGATGGGAGATGTACTCGAAGAACTTGGAGCGCGCCTCAAGTATGAGCTTCTTGGCGAACGGATGCTCACAACGCCTCAGCATTTTGCCTACCTGAAGATTTCCGAAGGCTGCGACAATCCCTGCTCGTTTTGCGCCATCCCTATCATGCGCGGCGGGCATATCAGCCGGAGTATGGAAGATATTGTCAGTGAAGCACGCCTGCTTGCAAGCCGCGGAGTGAAGGAGTTGGTGGTTATTGGACAGGACACAACGTACTACGGACTGGACATGTATCAAGGCCGCCGGCTTCCGGAATTGCTCCAAAGGATTGCAGATGTCGATGGTATCGAATGGGTACGGCTTATGTATGCGTATCCTGCAAAGTTCCCTCTGGAAGTTCTGGACGTTATGGCACGGCACCCCAACATCTGCAACTACATGGATATGCCCGTGCAGCATGTCTCCGACCCCGTGCTCAAATCCATGCGACGGGGGATTTCGAGACGGGCGACGAAGGAACTTATTGATACCATTAGGGCGAAGGTGCCAGGAATATCCCTCCGAACAACATTGATCCTCGGTTATCCGGCGGAAGGGGAGAGGGAATTCAGCGAGTTACTGGACTTTGTAAATGAAGTGAAGTTTGACCGCCTTGGAGTATTTACCTATTCGCCGGAAGATGGTACAACTGCTCATCCGTTGGGAGATCCGGTACCACAGGAAGAGAAAGAGCGCCGCAGGAGCCTGATTATGGAAACGCAGCAGGCAATCTCCGATGAAAGGAATGAGCGGATGATTGGTTCTATCCAGCGCGTGATCATCGACCGTATCGAAGGCGACCGTTATGCCGGACGCACAATGGCTGATGCTCCGGAGATTGATAATGAAGTATATGTCAGCAGCCCGGTGCATCTCTCGCCGGGACAATTCTGTGATGTTGAAATTGAAGATGCTTCTGAATATGATTTGTACGGAACGGTTGCAACGCGGGCAGAGGTAAATATCGGCTGAAGCAATCCGCGCTGCCTGTTTCGTTTCAGGGAGGTTACAATGAAAATACCGGTTCTCGCCGGAGTGCTGCTTTGTGCATTGTTGCCGCTCGCCCGCACATCGGCCCAGGTGGAAGCAGCAATTGATCCCGCCTCAAATGAGTCTACTCCGTTCTATGTTGATCCCATCTGTTTTGCAGCACTGAACTCCACTCTTTCCCGACTGGACCTGTTCATTCTTGTCGGGTATGAAAACCTCGCCTTCGTCAAAAATGAAGACAAGTACAACGCCTCCTATGAGGTGACTGTTTCCATCAAGGATTCCGAAGAGCGGCTTGTCAACGAAAAACTCTGGACGGAGAAAGTTTCGACTGCAAACTTTGATGAATCCGTCTCCTCGCAGGCATTTCACCTGACACAGCGGACATTCGAGCTTTCGCCCGGCAAATATACAGTTACTCTCGCGGTGAGAGATAACGAGGGAAGCGGCACGAAACAGGCGGTTCGCAATGTCACAGTGCCGGATTTTACCGGCGCATCGTTTCTTATGAGCGACCTGATGCTTGTGAAGAAGCTGAGCCTCAATGGTGACAGAAAAACAATTGTCCCGAATGTTTCATCCAATGTTGGCAACCTTCCTGACGGGTTTCATATTTTCTTTGAGGCGTATAACAATGCGGGCGAAGATAGTGTGAAGTTCACAGCGACGGCATTGAATGAGAAGCGGGAGCGAAAGTACTCCACAGATACTACGGTGGCGTTGAAGAAAGGGAGGAACCAGGCCTTTATAAAGATGGATAATTCCGGACTTCCGCTGGGTAACTATGTGGTTGAAGTGCAGGCTTTCAATAAAGCAGGTGTATTGCTTGGAACGTCGAGCAAAGGGTTCATTATTCGGTGGACGGGGTTGCCGCGCGGAGTTGCCGACCTCGACCTTGCGGTGGATCAGATTCAGTACATCGCAACAGACAAGCAAATAGATTACATCAAGGAAGCACCAACTCCGGAAGAGAAGCAGAAGCGCTTTATGGAATTCTGGAAATCGAAAGACAAGAACCCGAATACTCCCCGCAACGAAAAGATGGAGGAGTACTATGGACGTGTTGAATACGCCAACAAGCATTTCAAGCACTATATCGAAGGTTGGCGCACGGATATGGGGATGGTCTATATCATCTTCGGCGCGCCAAACAATGTTGACCGCCATCCCTTCGATATTGACTCCAAACCGTACGAAGTCTGGTCATACTATGACATGAACCACCAGTTCGTGTTCATCGACCAGACCGGTTTCGGTGACTACCGGCTGACCTCGCCAATCTGGGATGTATGGCAGAGGCCGAAGGATTGAAAGCGTTTCCGTCTCCAGCTATTGTAAGGTACTAGCCCGGCCACCACGCCTTTCTACCTCCCCTGTTACCGCAAAACGT
>CAZWIN010000068.1:0-10787 GCA_964633855.1 uncultured Chitinophagales bacterium | reverse complement strand
TGCGGCCATTGAGAAGGCAAAAACCTCACCCGTCTCGGCTGAGAAACTTTCCGAGATCAAATCGTTCCTGCGCTACAGCTATGCCCTGGGCCTGGACAACGCGGATGCCATTGCTCGCAGCCTGACACACTACGTGCAGATTATCGGCGATCCGGAGGCAGTGAACCGTGTGTATGACATGTATGAAAAGGTCACTCCGGAAGACATCATGATGGTGGCAAACAAATACTTCAGCCCGAACAACCGTACGGTTGTGTTGATGACCATGGAAGGAGCAAAGCAATGAAACGTTTTCCCATTCTTTTGATAATTGCGTTTGTCGTCAGTGCGTTGTGCGCACCGTTGATTAACGCCAAGACGCCGGTCAAGATTACGGAAATTCAGAGCCCAAACTCGCCCTTAATCACATTGAGAATCATCCTACGCGCAGGTTCAATCAATGACTGGAAGGGCAAGGAAGGCATTAATGGCCTGACAGCATTGATGATTGCGCAGGGTGGAACAAAGGATCTGAAGTACCAACAGGTGGTTGCGAAAATGTATCCCTGGGCGGCGGGAATCGGTGTTGCGCCGGAGAAGGAGATCACGACGTTCGTCGGCCAGTGCCACCGTGACCATCTGGATCAATTCTATAAACTGATGAGCGATCTGTTGTTGAATCCGCGCTTTGACCCTGACGATTTTACCCGGAACAAGGATTTTGCGCTCAGTTACCTGGAGAAAAATCTCCGCGGCACGGACGATGAAAATCTCGGCAAGGAAGCGTTTAGCATCGCCATGTTCAAGGATCACCCTTACGGTACCGCAGGTGCGACCGTGCAGGGGTTGAAATCCACTACCCTCGATGATGTAAAGGAATACTATAAGAAGATGTACACCACCGGCAACATCTGGATCGGAATCGCGGGTGGATATCCTTCATCTCTTGTGGATAAAATGAAGAAGGATTTCTCTGCTCTGCCTGACGGAAAATTCACACCGGTATCGCTCCCCGCCCCTGAAAAACTGGAGGGTCTGGAAATAGACTTCGTCGAAAAACCCACACGCGCAACAGCG
Organism: uncultured Chitinophagales bacterium; assembly: GCA_964633855.1. Lineage (GTDB taxonomy): Bacteria > Bacteroidota > Ignavibacteria > UBA10030 > UBA6906 > CAZWIN01. Next base: position 9,731 of record CAZWIN010000068.1, on the reverse strand, counting down.
ATTTCGATGGGGCAGCCCATTCCCGTAACACGCAAGGACAAGGATTTCTATGCGCTGATGGTTGCCAACTCCTATTTCGGTGAGCACCGCACATTTAACGGCGTATTGATGAACCGTTTGCGCGGTGACCGCGGATTGAACTACGGAGATTATTCCTATATAGAGCGATTCATCGGCGGCACGAGCGGCAACTCACGCTTTCCAGATGTAAACACACCGTTGCGCCAGCAATCGTTTAGTATTTGGTTGAGGCCCGTACAACCGGAAAACGCCCATTTTGCCATTCGCACGGCAAAGTTCGAGCTGGAGAAGTTTGTTGACCACGGATTAACGGAGGAACAGTTTGAGCAGACAAGAAAATTCGTCACCAATTATTCAAAGCTCTGGGCGCAAACGCTTGATCGCCGGCTGGGATACAAGATGGATTCGGAGTTCTACGGGATGTCCGAAGACTATATCGAGAGGATTGAGAAGGAGCTGAACGCCCTCAAGGTTGATGATGTCAACAAGGCTGTGAAAAGGTACATCAGTCCGGACAATATGAAAGTCGCTGTTGTGACTAACGATGCTAAGGGGCTGATGGAAACAATGCTTTCCAATGCCCCGTCAACGATGAAATACCCGTCGCCAGTGCCGGACAGGATTGTTGAAGATGATAAAATGATCAGCACGCTGCCGCTCGGCATCAACAAATCCAAGACCCGCATTATTCCGGTTGCGCGGCTGTTTGAAAACGAAAGCCCGGGCCTCATTCTCGAGAGGAAAGACCAGGAAGGGAAGAAGTAAGCCGCGTTTTGAAAACGAGCTGAGTTCTGCTATCTTAGGGCATTCTGACACTACAGTCGGGATGCCCTTTCTTATTCATCATGCTTACCCCATCTCAAGAAAAAGCCCTCGGGCTCGATCGCCATTTGTGCGTCACGGCCAATGCCGGATCCGGCAAAACCAGAGTTCTGGTGGAGCGATATATCCAGATTGTTGCCGAAGGCCATGCTTCTGTTTCCGAGGTAGTGGCGATTACCTTTACCGAGAAGGCCGCAAGTGAGCTGCGCAGAAAAATTGCTGACGACATAGTTGAAAAGACGAAGGCTGCTCCAACAACTGCACAGCGAAAGCATCTGGAATCTGTGCGTGCCCAACTTTCCTCTGCAATGATCGGCACAATTCACGGCTTCTGTTCAAGAATTCTCCGCGAATATCCCGTTGAAGCAAATATTGATGCTGCATTTTCCGTACTCGAAGGCATAGATCAGGAGTTTCTGCTCCAGGAATGTGTCCATGAAGTATTTCATGGCATTCTCAAAAAGGGGGAGCATCCGGACTTGAAGGCAGCATTGTTCGATCTGTTGCGCACAAAAGGAAAATCGCGGGTCATTCACCTCCTGCATCAGCTTGTTTACAAGCGTGAAATGATGGATGCGTTCACCGGCCAGGGTGGTATCTACAATCTTCCTGATGAGGAGATTCTGCGCCGTTGGGAACAGGCCATTGCACAACGGGTGGAAAGAGTTTTTAATGATGGAATATTCCTGTCCGATCTGGAAACCATCACGCGATTGGCAGAAGGTAAACAAGTGAATGATGTTCGTGCGTTGTTTGACAGCTTCAAAACTTCTTCGATGCTTCTGGGCAAAGCCGAAGTATTCCGTGGAATGTCTGAACTGATGTTCACTCAAAAGTGGGAGCTGTTGAAAGCATTTGCCGGTAAGTCTATCGTGTTGCTGGAGCCAGCAAATGGCGTGCAGACATCCATCCGGAGAATATCCGAAGCCGCAAAGGCGCTGACGCCGTACGTAGAATTTCTCTCGCGTGACAACCGAAATCAAGAACACGCCCGGCTGCTGTCTGCAAGCCGGTGCATGCTTGACCTCTATCAACGTGTGAGTGAGCGCTATGAAGAGCGCAAGCGCGAGTCCGGTCAAATGGATTTTGATGACCTTCAGTTATCTATGAAGAACCTCTTGCAGAGAGAACCGGTCCGTGAGCGACTCTCGCGTTCGTTCAAATATATCATGGTGGATGAGTACCAGGATACAAATTTGCTGCAGTACCAGATAATCCTGCCACTGCTTAAACAACTGAAGGCTGGTAATCTTTTTATTGTTGGAGATCCCAAACAATCAATTTATGGTTTCAGGGATGCTGATGTTGCCGTCTTCAACCGGACATTAACAGACATTGTCTCCGCAGGCGGGGAGGAGGTGGTGCTTGCGGAAAGCTTCCGGCCATTGCAGGATATTGCCGCTTTTGTCAACAGCGTCTTCTCCCCGTCAATGACTGCCCCGGAAAGTCATGGCGATCCATACGAAGTACAATATGAAGAGCTGGTGCATTCGCGACAGAATAATTCACCGGGAAAAGTAGAGCTGCTATTGCAATACAAAGATACGGGGCAGGATGCTGATGCCCCTTTGTCCGAGGCCGACCTGATAGCAAGAAAGATATTTTCCATGGTGCATGAAAGGGCTCCGGTATTTGACAAGCAGGAAACCATCCGCGGTATGCACTACAGGGATTGTGCCATTCTTTTGCGTAGCCGGACAAAGCTTGCAGAAATAGAAAATGCCCTTGTCCGGCACAATGTACCGTATGTCGTCACCGCGGGCACGGGATACTACCAGACACAGGACGTCTTAGACTTCTATAACTATTTCTGTTTTCTTGTCAATCCGTCGAACGATATCGCATTGGCTGGAATTCTCCGCTCTCCCTTCTTTTCAGTTTCCGATACCGAGCTTTTTGAAGCTGCCGCTGAGCGTTCACCGGGTACGTTGTGGGAACATTTGCGACAATCTGCATCGCTTCCGGATTCATTGCAACGGGCAGTTGCAATGCTAAAGGAGGATATCGCCGTTGCCATGCGGCTGACCGTATCCGACCTGATCAATCGCATTGTACGTCAGACCAGGTACCTTGCCATCCTGGCGGGACTGCCTCGCCGGGATCAATGCCTCGCAAACCTGGAAAAACTTCGCCGCTTTGCGAGGACGTTTGAATCCCGCGGGTTGACAAACCTGTACGATTTTGTCGAACGCCTGAAGCGGTTGATTGAAGAACAGGAGCAGGAAGGGCAAGCCGCGATTGATGTTCAAAGTGATGCGGTGCAGATTATGACGGTCCATGCCGCCAAGGGTCTCGAATTTCACGTGGTGATTATCCCTGCTTTGGAGCGGGAATTTCGGAATGAAAGTGAACCATTCATTGACCGCACTCTGGGTATTGGCTTCAAGCTTGGTGAGAATGATGAAGGAGAGAGTCACGACATTCCCATTGTCGAACTCCTGAAAGAGCAGGCAAACAAAAAATCAATAGCTGAAGAGAAGAGGGTTTTCTATGTTGCGTGTACACGTGCCCGTGACCGTTTGATTCTGTCCGGTACTTATGATCCTGATGTGCGGAAGTTATCGTGGATGCAGTGGCTTTCCAGAGTAATTGACTTGGATGCCGTAATGGGCGAAAGAAGCATTGAGAAGAGCATCCGGTTGCAAACTGCAGGATCGGCTGAAGGAAAGTACAGCAGAAATTCATCCATTCATACGTTCCGGTTGGATAACACAACTACTCTTGATACTCCGCAAGAGGGTTCCAGCAGTGTATTGTCTGATGGTGGCCGGGAGGAGAAGCTCAACATTCGTATTGATCCTGTCAAGCCCGGAAGAGGTGGAGAGATATTTTCTGCTACACGAATACGAACCTATAAACAATGTCCAGCGCGCTATTATCTTCAGTATGTAGCAGGGCTTCCTGATATGTACACAGCAGGCCGGTCAGCCGTAGATGAAACTGCAGAGAGAGATACTCCACCTGCATCGGAGGAATTTGGCACATTACTGCATTCACTCATGGAGGATATAGATAGTGTAACCCGCGAGCCCGACGGTATCAGGCGTGCCATTCATCGTCTTTTGAAAAGGCAACTGTCCGCCGATCAGCTTGACAATAATACCGCTGATATGCTCTTGCAGACAGTCGAAGCTATCCTTGGATCGGAATACTGGAAAGACGTCGGAGACGGAAGCGACACAAGAACTGAATTCTCCATCACTGCAGGGCTCGGCCATGATTATCTCACCGGAACGATTGACCGGATCTATAAAGATAGTTCCGGGGTTTGGAATATTCTTGATTATAAAACGGATCGTGTTTCGACGGATGAACTTGCCGTTCGAAGTAGAGAATACGGACCTCAGATTGATTTCTATGCTTTCCTTGTTGCAAAGTTATTCGGTGTGAACCATGTCCGGGGTACATTGTTGTTTACCGGTCATGTAAATTCTCCGGTTACCAAATCTTACAATGCGAAGGAGTTTGCGGCAATTGAAAAAGACCTTATTTCAACCATAAACAGCATTCATGGTGCGGAATTTACTCCACCCAAGCAGCCCTGCTCCGCATGCCCGTTTCTTCCAAAAGGATGTACGTTTTTGACTTAGTCGCGTTTGCTGCCTCTATTCAATGTTTTTTCAAAAAGAGCTGTTTAGGGTACCCACCTAAAGTAATTGTTCAGAAGGGTCTTGCATTTTGTTGTGGAATTGGCTAATTACAAGCCAGCTTTCTCCCCCATCAGTGTCTTTGGAGTTTCCATGCCTTACCAATTCAACTATGAGAGCATCTTAGAGAGCATAACGGGCGGTTTTTTTGCTCTTGATGATGATTACAGGATCACCTACTGGAACAAGGCTGCGGCCGAGGGGACAGGATTCAAGGCGGCCGATGTTTTGGGAAAAAATGTTTTTGAGGTTTTTCCGAATGCGAAAGGCGCGACCCTTGGCGAAAAGTATCGCCTCGCAATGGAAACGAAGACATTTCAGAGTTTTGAGACAAGCTACAAAGATGAGCGTTTTGAAGCGTGGTACGATATCAGAATTTATCCTGCCGACCACGGGCTTTCGGTTTTCTTTCAGGACGTCACGGAAAAAAAACGCGAGCATCGGCGCAAGGAAATTCTTGTTGAGATATCTCACGCCATAAACACATCAAAGCATCTTGATGAGCTGTGTCTTCGCGCTGCTGAAAAACTCGCGTTGCTGCTGGAAGTCCCACCCAAGTTTATTTGCATCTATCTGTATGATCCCCGTGGCAACGAGGTCCGGCTTGTAGCGCCTGCGCTGCTTGATGTGGAATTTCCGCAGGATGTTGTGCACCAACGCGTGGAGCCTCTTGCGCCGCGTGTCGCCGCACAGGCAGCATATACCCGGGATATCGCTGTGCTCAGCGATATCAGCAAAGGCACGCTTGCCTCGATGCTGCTTCCGGAAATGCAGGAGCTGAAACTGAAGACTCTGATTGTCATGCCGTTGATGGTGCAGGGAGATGTGCAGGGGGTGCTGGAAGTGTTGAGCATTAAAGGGCAGGATTTTGTTCAAGGAGAATTGGAAGTCCTCTCTGTGGTAACGAATGAGCTCGCCAGCGGAATGAGCCGCAAGAAGCTTATTGATGAATTACGCACGAAGAATATTGAACTGGAATCGCAAACCCAAAAAACGCTCGAAGCAAGCGACACACTCAAGAAATTCCTCGCAACATTCAGCCACGAGTTGCGGTCACCGCTGAACTCCATCATCGGCTTCTCTGAATTATTGACGACGCAGTTTGAGGAGCTCTCTGAAGACTCCGTGAAGGAGTTCATGAAGAACATCAACGCCAGCGGCCGTCATCTTCAGCAAATCATTAATGATATTCTTGACCTCTCCAAGATTGAAGCAGGCAGGATGGAGCTTCACATAGCAAGCTATCCTGTTTCATATTTTGAAGAGAGCGTCAAGCGTGTACTTTCGGGTGCTATTATTGAAAAAGATATCAAGATGGTGTTTGCCTTCAGCCCCGAGATAGAGGAAATCGTTGTTGACCAGACACGCTTCAAACAAATTATCATCAACCTTGTCGGTAATGCGATCAAGTTCAGCCATAAAGGCGGGACGGTGACGGTGTCGTCCGAACGGATAGGGAATGACTTACAGTTTGAAGTACGGGATTGCGGAATCGGTATCCGTCCGGAAGAAATGGCAAGCTTGTTCAAGCCGTTCCGGCAGGCGGCAAGCGGCAAGAACTTTAATCATCAGGGAATCGGGCTCGGGCTGGCAATTACCAAAAAGCTGGTCGAGCTGCACGGTGGAAGTATCGGTGTTGAAAGTGAGTGGGGGAAGGGAACCCGTGTCAGCTTCAAGGTTCCGATGGTGGTCGATTCTTCTTCAGAGAGGTTGATGCAGGCGGGAATGTTGCTTGATGCTCTCCAGCGGGAGAATCCCGCGGAGCGGCCCGGTGAGCGCCCTCTCGCACTGATTGTCGAAGACGCGCCTCAAGCAAGTGAGTTGTTACGGATGCATATTGAAAATGCTGGTTACCGCGTGGAGATTGCTCGCGATGGTATCGAGGCGGTGGATATGGCAAAGCGTCTCCGGCCGAGTGTTATTACATTGGACTTGATGCTTCCTGTAAAGGATGGATGGCAAGTAATGAAGGAGTTGAAACGTCATCCGTTGTGCAAACATATTCCGATTATCATTGTTTCCATTATTGATGAAAAAAGCATCGGGTTCAGCCTTGGAGCTGTAGATTATTTTGTTAAGCCCGTGAACAAGGAGGATCTGTTGCAGGCGCTTAACCGTGTGCACATTCTTCCCGGTACTGGCCAGCGTCGTCCGAAGGTGCTGGTTATTGACGATGACCGCGCGGCGACTGATCTCATCCAGGTTATCCTCGAGAATGAAGGCTATCAGATTCTCAAAGCGTACCAGGGAAAAGATGGAGTTGAACTTGCTGCACGCGAGCATCCCGATCTTATCATTCTTGATCTCATCATGCCTGAGGTTTCCGGCTTCAATGTCGCGTACCAATTGAAGCAAATTCCGGCTACACGGAGCATCCCAATTATCGTACTCACCTCAATGGAGATGGATGCAGATACGCAGATTCAATTAGGTAATTACGTATCAGGATTGATGAGCAAGTCCACTTTCACAAAGAAGGATCTGTTGCGGGAAATCAGCAACATTGAAAGTATGAGGTCTTAAAGCAAGCGGCTCTCAAGAAGCTTTTGCTCCAGGTTGTAACTGACTTGACTTCATTTCATTAAACTCATATATTGAATCAGGTAAAGCGGGCAAAACAGTTCTAGTAGAACAAGAGGCCAAATGGCAATTACACATAAAAAACCGTTGAGCGTCGGCCAGGTTGCCGAGGTATGCAGAGTGAGTAAGAAAACTGTGCTCAATTGGATTTATGACGGGGGGCTGAAAGCGTTCACGACGTATGGTGGCCACTACCGTGTGTGGCCTGCCAATGTGAAAAAGTTTCTTGACACCACAGGAATGGATATTCCTTTCGATTTCGTTGATGACCGAACGACAAACGTCCTGATTATTGACGATGACGTTGACTACACAAAGATGCTTTCCAGCGCCATAAAGACGGAATTGCCAACGGTTGAAGTAAACTCGACCGATGATGGCTATGAAGGCCTTCTGATGATTGGAGAGATCAAGCCACAACTTGTCATCCTTGATGTTCGCATGCCCAAAGTTGACGGCCTTCAGGTGCTTGAACTCCTGAAAAGCCGTAAAGCAGACCATAACATGAAAGTGCTGGTCGTGTCTGCATATCTTGACGAGAAGACAAAGAAACAGCTTCGTTCTTCTGTTGCCGATTACGCCCTCGATAAGCTCTCTGATATTAATGTCCTCATCAAAACAATTTCAGCGCTGATCCGTGAGGAAAAGCCCGTATTTATTGCTGAATCAAAATAGGCAGCCATTTTCTCGCCGCTGTTTGGAATTCTTTGTACTTGAATACTTCCCGTGTCAATGCAACCCGTTGCTCAGTATTTTCGTATTTTGACTATGGAGCAATACAGCAAGTTTTGATTTCAATGAGAAGCTCTCTCTTCATATTCATCATGTTCAGCATGGCCTCCTTTACCGGTTGCGGAAAGGAAGAAGCCAGGTTGAGCACTTCATCTGCGGAAGCTGTCGCTGCATACAACGAAGGCGTTCGCCTCACCAATAATTTCTACTATGCCGAGGCGCACAACATGTTTGAGAATGCCATCTCTTACGATTCTGCATTTGCCCTTGCATGGGCCCGGCTTGCGGTGATTGAATTCAATACACAAAACGAAACCAAGGCGTATGAACATGTTGCCCGTGCTCTTGAACTTTCTGCGGGCGCTACACTCCGCGAGCAGCTTTTTGTACGCATGTGGGAGCGGCAAATACACTTTGCAAGTAAAGAGGCGGCAGTGATCGCTGACTCCTTGATTGAGATGAATCCCGATGACCCCGAGCCGTATGTATTCCGGGGCCAGTTGTTTGAGCTTGAGCATAATCTCGACGCTGCTGTGAAGCTGTACCGGAAGGCCGGTGCTCTTGATACGCTGTACGCACCTGCGGCAATGACACTTGGTTACGCATACTCTGCGCTTAATGAGCAGGAGAAGGCTTTGGGATATATGGAACGCTATATCCGGTTGGTACCCGGAGCGGCTGATCCCCGCGCCAGTTATGCCGACCTGTTATTGCGTGTAGGGAGGTACGATGATGCGCTTGAACAATACCGTCAATCATTACAGTTGAAGCCTGATTATTGGTACGCCATCAATCAGATTGGCAATGTGTACAGGATACTCGGGAGGTTGAATGAGGCCGGCAAGCAGTTCGACCTGGGTTTCACTTTCATACCCCACAGCCGGCAACTCGAAGCGTCACATATCGCCGCGGATGCGGAATTGGAAATCCGGCGCGGGAGGTATCAGGAAGCGATAGACCTCTACACGAATGCGCTTTCTCTTGATTCCACAAATTTGGGCGCGAGTTACGGAATGGTATTTGCTCTTGCCGAACTCAAACGCCTTGATGAATCGGAGTCTATGTTGGAGCGGGTGGGCGAGGAGCTTGATCGCCGCAACCTTGAGGAATCCCAGGCAATGGTCGGGTTCAATCTCACGAAGGCAAAGATTCTTGCCGAGCAAGGACGCCTGGACGAAGCGCGCGGGGCATGCGAAGAGGCACTCGGTTTCACCTCGCCGTTGACGCGCCCCTCGGTGTTCCGTCAAATTGCGGAGATCGCTATCAAGCAGGGCGCGGTTGAAGAAGCGCTTGATGCCTGCGAAGAAGCGCTCAGTGTGAATCCGAATTCGCCTGAAGCTTTGCTCACACTGACAAAGGCGTACAGTGCGCGCAAAGATATCCGGATGACGCATGAAATCGGCAACCGTTTACTGCAGTTGTGGAAGGATGCCGACATTGATTTTGTGGGCCTCAAGGAACTGCGAAAACTTCTCAGTACTCCTTCTTAGGGCAGTATTCGTTCTTGTAACTCCTTCTGTTTTTCCGTACGTTTGTTCGTGTTCCTTGCCGTAATTCGTCCAATACATTCAAATTCTACTGTCAATTCATGGGTTTTACATGCGGTATAGTCGGACTGCCCAACGTCGGGAAGTCCACACTTTTTAACGCCATCACCTCTGCGGGTGCCGAGGCGGCAAACTATCCTTTCTGCACCATCGACCCGAATGTGGGTGTTGTTGCCGTGCCGGATCGCCGGATGGATGTCCTTGTGAACATGTACCAGCCGGCAAAGATCGTCCCGACAACAATCGAATTCATGGATATTGCCGGACTTGTCAAGGGGGCGAGCAAGGGAGAAGGACTGGGAAACCAGTTTCTTTCCCACATCAGGGAGGTGGATGCCATCGCCCATGTTGTCCGGTGTTTTGATGATGAAAATGTTGTTCA
>CAZWIN010000067.1:0-10998 GCA_964633855.1 uncultured Chitinophagales bacterium | reverse complement strand
CGCGTGCGGAAAGATTACAAAATGCTGTTTATCAGATCGCCGCGGCAATTGATAAATCACCGCAACTGGAGGATCTGTATTCTGCCGTGCACGATATTATCGGCGAAGTGATGCCCGCGAACAATTTCTACATCGCTACATATGATGAAAAGGAAAACCTGCTTCATTTCCCCTATTTTGTTGATGAAGTTGATGTTCCGTCGCCGGCTATCAAACCGGGAAAGGGCTTGACGGCATATGTGCTTCGTACGGGTAAATCGTTGCTTTGTACTGAGGCGTTGTTTTCCGAACTTCAACTAAGGGGTGAGGTCGAGTTGGTCGGTGTATCTTCCCCCATCTGGCTTGGTGTTCCGCTTGTCGTAGCAAATAAAACAATAGGCGTGATGGTGGTGCAGCATTATTCCAATCCGGCCGCCTATGGTCAGACGGAGCTGCACATGCTGGAATATGTCTCTTCGCAGGTTGCCATAGCAATTGAAAGAAAGCGAAGCGAAGTCGCTCTACGGCAGAGCGAGGAACGCTACAGAATGATGTTTGAGGATGATCTCACCGGCAATTTTATTTCTACCCCTGATGGCAAGATCCTGGATTGCAACCCCGCTTATGCCAAAATATTCGGCTTCGTTTCTGTCGAGGAAGCCCTGCGAAATGATTGTCGCACATTGCACAAGGACACGGAAACACGCGAGAACTTGTTCGAACTTCTCCGGGTACGGAAAAAGCTTGAGTACTATGAAACGGAACTCCGGACAAAAGACGGGAAGCCTTTGCATGTTGTCGCCAACCTCATCGGCGAGTTCGACGAACAAGGAAACATGGTTTCGGTAAAAGGTTACTTATTTGACAACACCGGACGCAAACGGCTGGAAGACCAACTCCTGCAGGCGCAAAAGATGGAAGCAGTCGGCCAGCTTGCCAGCGGCATAGCGCATGATTTTAACAACGTGATGAGCGTGGCCTTGTCGGCAGCGCAGTTGATCAGGACCCAGTCCAAAGAGAACGACAGCATCAGGTTTGCAAAGATGATTGAAGACACGACGCAGCGCGGCGCCGCAATCGCACGCCAGTTGTTGCAATTTTCACGCTCGGAAACTGTCAAACTCTCCCCTATTTCACTCTCACATTCAGTGACTGAAGTAAGAAAGATCCTCGATCACTCATTTCCAAAGACGATCGCCATCAATATTTCCATCAATCTCAAGCAAGGCACCATCATGGGCGATGAGGGGCAGATTCACCAGATGTTGTTGAACCTCTGCATCAATGCCCGCGATGCAATGACGCCCCCGGGCGACCAACTACCGCAAGGAACACTTTCTATTACCCTTGAGTCGGCCCCGGATGCCCTTGTCAGGGAAAAGTTCGGCAATGCTTCGGCCAACCATTATGCGGTTCTCCGGGTGTCTGATACAGGCTCAGGGATGTCGCCTGAGGTAAAGCGAAGAATATTCGAACCGTTCTACACAACAAAAGAAATCGGGAAAGGAACGGGGCTTGGATTGTCGATCGTGCACGGAATCATGAAAAGCCACCACGGGCATATCGAAGTCACGAGTGAGCCAAACAGCGGCACCACATTTGCCATCTACTTCCCCACCATTAAACACGAGGTTGCTCAGGAGGGAAGCCACAACGCATTACCCACACAGGGAACAGGCGAGAAGATTCTAGTTATTGAGGATGAAGAAATTTTGCGGGAGCTCATTAGCGAAATTCTCTCTAAGAGCGGATATGTTGTTGAAGAAGCAAAGGACGGAGAAGAAGGAGTGGCAAAATACAGTGAGCGGCCTGGCGATTTTGGAATGGTGCTCTCTGATATGGGCTTGCCGAAATTGTCAGGCGAACAGGTGTTCATCCATCTCCGCCGGATCAATCCCGACGTCAAGGTTGTGTTCAGCACCGGCCACATCCGTGAAGAGAAAAAGAAGGAGCTTCTCGCAGCCGGAGCCGAGGATTTTGTCCACAAGCCCTATAAGATCCAGGAAATGCTCACGTCAATCAGGAAGGTGTTGGATAAACAGCACGACAACAACTAACCCTCTTCAAGTGAGATCGTGCATATCTTACAAAAAGAAGCAGGGTTGAACCCAGAGGTTATTCGTCTACACTGAAGCGCTTTTCTGCCGGCCTCAGCGCATCATGCAAATGTACAAGAGCTGAAAATCCATCACGACTGCCACGTTCGGCCGCCTTCCGGTAGAATTGCGCAGCTTTCCCTTTGTCCATTGTCAATCCAATCCCTCTTTCGTAACCCAACCCGATCGCAACTTGAGCAAGTGCGGAGCCCGACTGTTCAGCATGCAAAAGTATCCGAAGCAATGACGCAATATCCCCCTGCCCTTCTGCAAGCTCGACAGCAGCCAACCGCACAAGCGCTTCTTCACTCCCTGCACGTGCAGCACGATTCCAATAGTCCAACGCTCGTGATGGATTTTTCTCCACCCATCGCCCTGAATAGTAACACAATCCCAACTCAATAAGCGAAGGAATGTGATCCCTCTTTGCTGCTTCTTGAAGCAAGCGAAGAGCTTGTTCATCAGTAATGATGAATTGCGCTCTAGCAAAAAGAGCATGAAAACCAAGGCCGGATAGTCCAGCAAGAACGAGTCCTGCATCATCATCCTGTTGAACGGAACGGGCTTGAAGCTCTGCCATGCTCAAGCCATGTTCCGTCAAGTCCCACAAAAGCACAGGTGCTCTTGCTGACCCGGCACGCACCGCTCTGATATAGAATGCAGCGGCTTGCACCAAATCAATCTTCACCCCGTACCCTTTTTCATACAGGCGACCCAGGAGCGTAAGCGCTTCCGGACTGCCGGCATTTGCTGAACTCCGGAGTTCTTCCGGTATATAATTTTTCACAATCGAGTCTAGTGTGCTATTCTTTTCAATTGCCTCGCGAATTCCTTCCGGCCCTTCACGTTTAATATCATTCATTAACATTTGATCGCTGATCGCTTCCGTTGAGTCATTGGAAAAATCGAGAAACACGGGTGACCAGTTTAACCCCGAGTGTGTCGCTGCGACAGAGGATGTATCACCTTGCGGTATGTTGCGTGGCGCCTTTCCACCTGAAGAATCTCCCGGAACATGACCCCGTTTTGCGAATTCGACCAACAAGTCTTTTGCGGGGGTATATCCCGAATCAGCAGACGCCTTAACCCAACGATAGGCTTCGCCCCAATCGCGCTTCACGACAAGATTATCAGTAAGAAACTGACCAAGTATATACTGGGCCTCCCGCATTCCTGAAACGGCGCAATGGAGAAATTGATCGTAGGAAAGAAACGGATTCCATTCGACTCCCCATCCGTTGAAGAGCAGAATCCCGTAATTGAATCTTGCAGGAAGAAGGTTGTGCTCAGCCGCTCGCCTTGTCCAATACGCCCCGCGCACTGTATCCGCCTGGACACCACGCCCGATAAGATACCTGACACCAAGTTCATGCTGCGCTGTCACATCATCGGAGTTTGCGCGTTGCGTAAGGGAAAACGTCTGCCAGAGCTGATATGTCAGGTCGGACTGTTCAATCAAGGCTGCAGGCTTTGGCGGACGGTAACCGCGAAAGACCGGGCTCTTCACTGAGTCCTGGCAGAATGAAATTGTCCACAGACAGAGAATACAAAAAGAGAGAATAGATAGCTTACGCAGGCTTCGCGTAAAAAGTTTTGGAGCAGATTTCAAGAACTTTGTTGTTGATTGGAAGAAAGGTTATTGTGAAATGAAGATAGAACATTCGGGAGCAGTTGCAAGGAGGTGTGGTTCGGAAAGTGTTTCAAAAAACGTAAAGAATGCCGATCCAAATGGCCCGGCATACTGAGAGAGTTTACGGCTGTGATGCAAGGGCGCTATCGTTCTCAACCTTGGCCTATTCGTACCGCAAAGCTTCAATAGGATCCAACGCTGCTGCTTTCCATGCCGGATATACACCAAAGAGCAGTCCGACGGCGGAACATACAAGCAGCCCAATCCCAGCCCAATCCCAGGGAATGACTGCGGGTACTTCAAGGAGAATACTGACAACATTTCCCCCCACAATGCCCAGGATGACTCCGAAGATCCCACCGATCTCACAGAGGATGATTGCCTCGATGATAAACTGCGAGAGAACATCCTTCTTCATTGCCCCAATGGCTTTACGGATACCGATTTCCCTTGTGCGTTCTGTAACGGAAACAAGCATGATGTTCATAATGCCGACGCCGGCAGCCAGCAAAGAAATCGAACTAATTAAGAGAACCCCAAGCCTGAACCCTGCCGTGATTTCGTTGAACTGCTGAATAATTCCCTCATTGGAAAAATACGCGAAATCGTCCTCTGCTCCGGGGGGAACATTCCTCGCTGCGCGCAATATCGCCCTTGATTGGTCAAGGCAATCTTCATACACCTCGCGGTTCAGCGCCTTCACCATAATGTTGATGCTGCGGGCATGCTTTCCGTATTTATTGAAGTACGCGGTGATGGGAATCGAGACAAAATTATCCTGGTTATCCCCGAGCCCTCCGCCTTTCTTCTCAAAAATTCCTATTACCTGATAAAGCACACCGTCAATACGAATTGTCTCGCCTATCGGGTTCACTTGTGGCGGAAAGAGTTTCTCAACAATGTTTTGGCCGATAATGACGACCTGTCTGCCATGATCTACGTCTTGCTGGGAAAACGCGCGGCCCGTCTCCACAATCCAGTTGTTTGTTATAAGGCCTTCAAGGTTCTCACCGGCAAGCTGCACATTAGGGTTTGTTTTCCGGTCCTGCCAGTATGCGATTAGCCCGAACTGCCAGGATTCAATTCCGACAGCTTCAGCCAAAGTTGCCTTTTCAAGCACTTGTAACGCTTGCTCGTATGTAATATCCTTTCGATTGCGCAAACGGCGACGGGACTCATCATCAGAGTTAAATCCGTTGGGAAATTTCTGGATTTGAAATGTATTTGCACCCAGTTGTGTCATCCCTTCTTCAATACTGTTGCGCAGCACACCCATTGCCGTCATCACGGCAATAATGGAAAAGACGCCGACTACAATGCCGATCAACGTCAGGGCCGAACGAAGCTTGTTGGCCTTAACCGCACTCAACGCCATCAACAAGCTTTCGCGAAAACTCGACCAGTCGAAAACGCGTTTACTCATAGCGGAGAGCCTCCACAGGATCCATTTTTGCCGCACGATATGCGGGCAGAAACCCGGAGACGATTCCTACCGTTAGTGATACGAGAATTGCTATAAAAACGATTGACAACGGCATAGATGCCTGAAGGTCGGTCGCCTGGCTGACGATCATCACGATCACAAATGCCAGGCATAGTCCAATCAGGCCGCCGATCAGGCACAATACGGCGGCTTCAATGAGAAATTGCAGAAGGATTGTCCGTCGCGGTGCCCCAATGGCCTTTCTGATCCCGATTTCCTTTGTTCGCTCTGTGACGGAAACGAACATGATATTCATAATGCCGATACCCCCCACAAAAAGCGAGAGCCCGGTGATAAAGAGCCCGATAATTCCAACCGTGAGAGTAAACGCGCTGAAGGTCGAAGCAAGAATCTCCTGCTGATTGATGCTAAAATCATTTCCCTTCCCCGGTCCAAGCCCTCGCACCTGGCGCATGATGCCTTCAAGTTCAAGCTTTGCTTCCTCAAGTTGTTCCACACTGCTCGCCCGCACATTAATGGTAACAGACTGGCGCTGGCCAAAATGATTTTGAAATGAATGGATCGGTATGAACACGCGGTTATCTGTTGTGAAGCGCCCAAACAAGCCGCCCTGTTTTTCATAAACACCCAGGACGGTATATGGGAAACCGCCGACACGAATGACGTGGCCAATTGGGTCACCTGTGGGAAAAAGGGTCTCGGCAATATTTGCTCCAATTACACACACAGGCCTGCCACCCGCAGATTCCTCCGCTGAGAAGAAACGTCCGTCAAGTTCCGTGTTGCCGGAAGCGTTGTTATATTCCGCGGTTGTGCCGGTCAGGAATGCATCCTCCATGGAAAAGTTGCCATTTGCCACTTTGGATCGCTTGCCAACCACAGGAGCAACCGCTTCCAGCAATGTTGCCTGACGTTCAATCTTATCAGCATAATCCACCTTCATTTCGCGGCGGTTCCGGAATGTGGACCAATCCTCATTGGACATCCAAGGCCACTTCTGCACATACATCACATCTGTGCCGAATGCTTTCGCGCTCTTGTCGAAGGCCTTGTCCAAACCGTCAATGGCAGTTGCCATTGCCGTCACGGAAACAATGCCGATGATGATCCCGAGCGTTGTCAGCACCGAGCGCATTTTATTCGCGCGTATCGCACGGAACGAGATCGCCAATCCTTCTTTGAGTTCAGTCAGGAAGTACATGCTTCACCAGTCGTTATGCAGTGGCGTACGTTTTTCGTTTGGTTACTTTTTCATCCTGTTCAACCTTGCCGTCACGCAGTCGGATCACACGGTGCGCGTGCTCGGCAATATCCGCTTCGTGAGTCACAAGGATAATCGTGTTGCCCTGTCGGTGCAATTCCTCGAACAATGTCATAATTTCCTCACCCGTCTTTGTATCGAGATTACCCGTCGGCTCATCAGCCAGGATAATTGACGGATTGGTCACCAAAGCGCGCGCTACGGCAACTCTCTGGCGTTGTCCGCCGGAGAGCTCGTTGGGCTTGTGGTGCTTGCGGTCGCCGAGGCCAACGTGCTCGAGAACCTCTTCTGCACGACGCTTTCGTTCGGAAGAATTCACTCCCGCATAAATAAGGGGAAGTTCGACGTTGTGAAGAGCATCCGATCTAGGCAACAGGTTGAATGTTTGAAAGACAAAGCCTATTTCCTTGTTGCGGACTTTTGCCAGGTCATTGTCATTCATCTCGCTCACGTTCACGCCATTAAACTGGTACAGTCCGGACGTAGGCGTATCAAGACATCCTATGATATTCATCAAAGTGGATTTGCCGGATCCTGACGGGCCCATAATTGCAACATACTCGTTCTTTGCAATGGAAACATTCACACCGCGCAGGGCATGCACCTCTTCAACTCCGCCCATATCATACATCTTTGCTATATTTGTAAGTTCGATGACGTTCATGAGTGGTCCCTGTTATACATTCTCGCCGGAAGGACGGCCTTCCTTCTTCTTCATATCCTCAACCTTTACTTTTGAGCCATCTTCCAACTCGCGATTGATCGCCTTGTAGCTTCCCGAAACGACTTCCTTCCCTTCGTCGAGACGCACGCCCTTCTCAACGTGTGAATCGTTGCTGATGCCGCGCTTCACCGGCACAGCCTTTACCATGCCATTACTTACCACGAAAACAACTTCCTTGGGCTTAAACGTGTTCTTCTGCTTGCGGCCATCGTTCTGAGCTGCAACCGGTGCGGCTTCCTGATTCTGTTCGCCGCCCTCACCCTGTTTCATGTCACCGGCTTTCGGGCCGCGCGTTGTCACACTTTGGATAGGAACTGCCAACACATTTGCTTTCGTATCCGTCTCAATATCTGCGGTCATCGACATGCCGGGACGCAGGATGACATCCCGATCCACAATTCTCATTTTCACTTCGAAGTTTGTCACCTCTTCCTGCGTACCGAGGCCTTTGGATTTGGCAGTATTGGCAATTTCATAGACGATAGCATTGACTTTGCGTTCGGGCAGCGCATCCACGTTAATACGGGCAGTATCGCCGACAGACAGGAGGACAACATCAGTCTCGCTCACATCAACACGCGCTTCCATGCGGGAGAGGTCGGCAATGGTCATGACATCCGTTCCCTGGAACTGCTGGGTACCGAGCACACGCTCGCCAAGCTCCGAATTCAACTGGCTCACCGTTCCATCCATGGGTGAAAGCACAGTAGTCTTTCTCAGGCTTTCTTCAGCCTGGTCAAGGGAAGCTCGTGCCTGGGCATACGAAGCCTTGCTCGTTTCAAAAGCTGCGCGTGCCTGGTCGTACTCTGATTCAGAAACCAATCCCTTTTGGTAAAGCATTTCAATACGCTTGAATTCCGGTTCTGTGCGGCTCAGACTCGCCTTGGCGGAGAGAAGGCCGGCGGCAAACTGATCCCTCTGTGCTACGTAGGTATCAGGTTTGATCTTCATGAGCAAATCGCCCTTTTTTACACGCTGTCCTTCTTTTACCGGCAGCGACACAATTTCGCCACTGACCTCAGGGGAGATCTTTACCTGCACTTCCGGTTGAATCTTTCCTGTCGCAGTGACAACCTGCGTAATCGTCCGTCGCGCAATCTTCTCAACCTGTACAGCAACGATAGGTTCCTTCCTGCTTCCCTGGAAGATAATCACAGCTATGATGATCGCGACTAATCCGATCCCCGAGAAAATAAAGAGCTTCTTCTTTGACTTTTTTCCGTTTGTTGCCATTTCTGGCTCTCCTTTCGAATGGTGTGGCAGTCGCTGTTAATACACTCTCTCGCCGAGAACGTATTCGAGATTTCGCTTGGCGATCACATAATCATAAGACGCATTTACTTTGTTGGCCTCGGCACTCACCAATCCGGCATTTGCCGTCAGCAAATCCAATAATGTCCCCGCTCCAAGATTGTACCGCTCTTCTGCAATTTTCCGATCCTCGCGCGAAGAGAGAAGGCCTTTCTGGCTTACCTCATATGCCTTGCGTGCGGCATCAAGATTAAGCAGTGCCTTCTTCACCTCTACGTTAATATCCCTCTCCGACTGTTTGAGCGATATTTCTGCATTGCGTTTCGTTGCAATAGCCGATTGAAGCGACTGGTTTGTCTGGAATCCATCAAAAATATTCCAGCGAACGCTAAGTCCCCAGTTGATATTCTTGTTGTCACTGAGTTTTGAAAGTTCATTGTTGGCAAGACTGTAACCGGCAAACGCTGATATGGTGGGAAAATACCCGCTGCGGGCAGCGGTGACACCCGACTCGGAAGCACTGAAGTTTTCAGAAGCACCAATATAATCCGGCCTCGCTGCCAATGCCCTGTTGCTCAGCTCCTTGAGGTTACTGTATTTTGCGCTTGTCGCTTCAAGTTCAGATGTCTGAATTTCTGTTGTAATGGATGGATCAGCAATCACATAGTCTTCAAATACATCGCCGCCGATAAGTGCCGTCAAATCAGCCTTGGCTTTGTCGTAATTATTCTGGGCATTGATCAATGCAAGTTCGTCTCCGGCAACCTGTGTTTGCTGGCGATAGACATCGGCAAGCGAAAGCGCGCCAACCTTATTCGATTCGGTGATGCGCTCAAGCTGGCGTTGATCCCGTTTGAGGTTTTCCTCGGCAACCTTCACAAGCTGCTCGGTACGCAGAACATTCAGATATCCGGTCTCCACTTGGAATACAACAGATTGACGTGTACGCACTGAGGTCTGTTCGGAAGCAATTGCACGGGAGCTTGCGCTCCCCAATGTTGCTTCACGCCGGAAGCCGTCAAAAATTGTGTATCCAACATCCACGCCTGCAGAAAAGCTATTTGTGACGCTAAAGGATCCCGGGAAAACAATTGCCTGACCGCCAATCACCTGTGTAGAGGAAGCTGCTCGATCGTTCTGTGTCCGGTTCCAGCCACCGGAAGCAGAGAGCGTTGGTAAATAATTTCCCTGTGCTGCAAGCACTGAAGACTGTGCAGCGTCCAAGTTATTTTGTGCCTGTGCTACACTCCAGTTGCGCTCCAATGCCAATTGTGTGGCCTGCGTTAGCGTAAGCATCTTATTTTGTGCCGATACGGAAGCACCACAAAGCAACAAAATTAGTATCAACACACTTCCTGATGCGATGGTAAATCTCATGATACACTCCGTAGAATAAATGGGGGTTTCTCAAGGAAGAATACAGCCAGCAAAAACAACCAATTCAATTACTTAGACGATGTGGGGAAATGAAAGTTTCATTCGGAACCCCGAAATCATGCCGGGCGCGCCATGATTTCGTCCTTCCGGGAGATAAGATAAGCAAGTGCGGCATCATGTTCATTGGGTATATTGCCATCCAAAATGGCCTCTTCAATCGCTCTTTTCAGTATTCCGACCATCCTCCCCTCGGAAATTCCGCAAACAGCCATAATCTCGTCACCTTTGACAGGAGGCTGCCAATACCGCAGCTTGTCCTTTTCTTCTACTTCAACAATCTTCTGCATCACGAGGTCGTAATTCTTGAGGTATTTCTGGACGAGCTTTGGATTTTTAGAAGTAATATCGGCCCTGCAGAGCTTCATCAGGTCATCAACATCGTTTCCGGCTTCAAACACCAAGCGTCTCACCGCCGAATCGGTAACTTCTTCATCAACTAACACCATGGGCCGCAGGTGCAGCCGTACAAGTTTTTCCACATACGGGAGCGGATCCATGGGAAGTTTGAGTCGCCTGAAAATAGACTTCATCATCCGTGCCCCAAGTTCCTCATGACCGTGAAACGTCCAGCCCGTTCCTTCTTTGTATGATTTGGTCCGCGGTTTGGCTATATCGTGTACCAACGCTGCAAACCTCAACCAAACATTCTCCGTGGTAGGAGCAATATTATCCACGACAATGCAGGTGTGAAGAAACACATCTTTGTGATGATGGTCTTTCCGTTGATCCACACCAGCCATCAGGGCAATTTCAGGAAAAACAATGTGCATCACACCCGTATCAAACATAAGCCGCAGGCCGACGGAAGGCTTTGACGTCGTGAGAATCTTGAGAAACTCATCCGTTATTCTCTCCTGCGAAATGATGGAAAGGCGCTCTTTCATTTTTGTTATGGTTTCAAGTATATCAGGTTGAATACTGAACCCAAGTTGCGACGCAAAACGGATTGCTCTCATCATCCGTAAAGGATCATCATCAAATGTCTTTGCCGGATCCAGCGGCGTTCTAAGAAGCCCGAGCGAAAGATCCTTCCTGCCATCGAACGGATCCATCACCATTCCGAACTTCTCCTTGTTCAGACATACAGCAAGTGCATTCACGGTAAAGTCCCTGCGCAAAAGGTCATCCTCGAGAGAGCCTCTTTCGACAACAGGATTCCGTGAATCAGGCGAATAG
>CAZWIN010000066.1:0-11012 GCA_964633855.1 uncultured Chitinophagales bacterium | reverse complement strand
GCGTACGCTCTGAACCAGCTGAGCTAAGCGTCCGAATTTCGCTTACGAAGATACAAAACTTGTGGGGGGAAGGCAAGCATCCAATCCCCGTCACCCCCTGTGCTCTGCCGCACGGCATTCCCAGCCATCCGCCTGTATTTTGCGGGGGACATTAAACAAGGAGGGCTCTATCATGTTCAAGGCTACACTGCAAATAGCGGAAGAAATTGCGCATGACCTCAACGTGGATCGCGAGATGGTGTGGGAAATCATCAAGGGCATGCGGTTCAACAACCAGGACGAGCTGGAAATAAAGGTCTGCAAAGCGCTGGCGGTTCTGCACTAACTACAGCTTCAGAATACTTCCCCCTTCATTTCATATCGCCATGGGGATAGGCTATGCAGATGCTTGTCCTTGACATCCTGCCAACAGTGTCAATCGCCTGATGACTGCACTTCCTCTTCAGGCGATGCGAAGTACTCCTTGATCTTCGCGGCAACTTTCTCCCCGACAATTTCTTCAAGCTGGCCTTGCGTTGCAAACTTCACTCCCTGAACGGAACCAAACGCTTCCAGTAATTCCTGCGCCCGCTTCTTGCCGATACCTTCGATAAGATCCAATTCCGTTTGAAGCGTCCGTTTTGACCTGAGGCTCCGGTGAAATGTTATGGCAAAGCGATGGGCTTCATCGCGTATCTGCTGCAAGAGCCGGAGCCCTGAGGAAGTCTTCGGAAGTATTTCCGGCTCGCTGTTACCGGGCAGAAATACTTCTTCCAATCGTTTCGCCAATCCGATAATCGGCTGATCCTGCACACTCAGGCTTACCAGAATTTCCACAGCACTGGAGAGCTGCCCCTTTCCTCCATCCACCATAATGAGATCGGGGAACTCCGCCGACTCCTCCACCAGCCGCGAGTACCGCCGCTGGATCACTTCACGCATGCTGGCAAAATCATCCGGGCCCTGCACGGATTTGATTTTGAATTTACGATACTCGCTCTTCTTCGGCTTGCCATCCACAAACACCACCATGGAAGCAACCGAGTCTGTTCCCTGAAAATTGGAAATGTCAAAACACTCGATTCTGCGCGGGAGCTTCTCAAGCTGCAAATCACGCTGAAGCGCTTTCACTGCATGTGGCACAAAATCCGCCCGCTTCATCTTCTGGATTTTTAATTCGTCAAGAAGAAACTTTGCGTTGCTTTTTGAGAGACGGACGAGTTTCGCTTCCTCGCCTTCAGTAGGATGAACGATGCGTACTGCATGCCCGGCTTTTTCGGAGAGCCATTGCTGCATGGTTCCGTCATTTTCTATTTGTACCTGAACAAATACTTCTTGTGGAATATATTCGGCTTCCAGGTAATACTGCTGGAGGAGTGTTTCCTGAATCTCCTCCTCCCTCTTCTGATCCACGTTACCCATATAGTAATGCTGCCGCCCGATCATTTTGCCGTCGCGGATCTTGAAGATGACTCCGCAGGCATCGTCGCCTTCGGCAGCAAATGCGATAATGTCCCTGTCGGTCTGATCCAGTTCAACTGCTTTCTGGCGTTCGCTGTACGCCTGCAATCCCTTTATTCTGTCGCGTAACTGCGCCGCTTCTTCAAATTTCATCGCTTCGGCAAGCCGTTCCATCTCTTGCTGCAGGCTCTGGATGAGGGTTTCCGTTTTCCCTTCCAGCAGCCTCGCTACCTGCCCGATCATCGCACCGTAGTGTGTCTGTGTTACCAATCCCTCGCAAGGCCCTTCGCACTTCTTGATGTGATAGTCAAGGCACACCTTGATTTTGCGCTTCTTGATCGAATCATCATCAATATGGAAGTTGCAGCTCCGAATCATGAAAATATCACGAATAGATTTCAGCGCGGCGCGGACGTTCTTCACATCGGTGTACGGGCCGAAGTAGCGCGAACCATCGCGGATGATTCTGCGCGTTACGAAGACACGGGGAAACGGCTCGTTGGTGATAACGATGTAGGGATAACTCTTGTCATCCTTGAAGTTGACATTGTAACGAGGCTTGAGTTTCCGGATGAGGTTGGCTTCGAGTATCAGCGCTTCAACTTCGGAATCTGTTACAATGATCTCAAGGTCTGTCACCTTGGAGACCATTGCGTCAATGCGCGGATCGAGCGGGCGTGATTTCTGGAAATACTGTCGTACCCGGCTGCGGAGGCTCTTCGCCTTGCCGACATACAACACTTTGCCGGAGGCATCCTTATGCTGATAGACACCCGGGCTCGCGGGAAGGTTCTCCAGCTTTTCCTGAAGGGAGACTTCTTCTCCGGTAACTGAAATAGTGATGCTTTGTTGCTCGGAACTCATCGATACTCTAAACCCTAAATCCCAGACCCTATACTTTATTCTTCTCGCTTATCTCAATCAATACGCCGTTTGTTGACTTGGGGTGAAGAAACGCGATTCTGAATCC
Source organism: uncultured Chitinophagales bacterium (assembly GCA_964633855.1). Classification (GTDB taxonomy): domain Bacteria; phylum Bacteroidota; class Ignavibacteria; order UBA10030; family UBA6906; genus CAZWIN01. The sequence goes on along the minus strand of CAZWIN010000066.1, from coordinate 8,602 downwards.
GTCGGCGCCCGTACGGGGCTTCTCGTCTATCATCTGAAACCCTTCCTGTTTCAGGCGTGCTATTTCTGCTTCAATATCATCCACCTCGAAAGAGAGGTGATGAACACCCTCGCCCCGTTTTTCAATGAATTTTGCTATCGTTGAGTCCGGGCCGGTGGGCTCCAGCAATTCAACTCCCGCCTCTCCTATCTTGAAGAATGTAGCTTTGACCTTCTGTTCTTCCACAGTTTCAGTGTGGTCCGGCTTCTGGCCGAAGAGTTTACCGAACAGTGAGGCCGCGCCTTCCATATTCCGGATTGCAATACCAATATGCGTGAGTCGTCTGTACATAGCCAGGCCCTGAATTTATTTGAGAAGAAGCATTGATTTGGAAATCGTACGGCCACCTGCATTGAGGCGGACGAAATACACACCAGAGGACAAATCCCGGCCGTTGAACTCAACACGATGATCGCCCGGCTGTACAGCATCATTCAGAAGTGTTTCGACTTCGCGGCCGAGCACATCATACACTTTGACGGATACAAACCCGGAATTGGCAATCCCTGCCTGACCGGCAGGCAGGCGAAATCCGATATTTGTAGATGCATTAAACGGGTTGGGATAGTTTTGATAGAGTATAATAGTGTTCGGAGTTTCAGGTTCCTCCACAGAAAGCGGCCACGGGAATTCCTGATGCAATATCCAATTATCGGGATCAACATCCACGCCGGCAATAGGCTTGTTGACCGGAATAAAAAAAGTCTGCAAACGCAAACTATCGAGGAGAACAACTGTAGTATCAGTGCCATCAGAATACCGGATGCGTAATTGAATCGGCATGGTGTAGAGGGGCCACGACAAATCCTGAAATTGGCCGATATGAACTTCAAGCATGTTCCCTGCTTGCTGGTATTCGTATCCATATTTTGGCCAGCCGCGGCCATAGACCCACTGATCGAAGAACCAATCCATATTCGTTCCCGTCACCGAATCCACAACGGTTTGAAGCTCTGAAGTAATCGCACTCCGGAACTCCCATCGTGCACGGTACGCGCGAAGAATCTCAAAGAACACTGAATCGCCTGTAACTCCGCGCAACGTGTGCAGCACCCATGCACCTTTGCTGTACACAACATCATCGAACAGATTGAACCCTTGTCCGACGGGATTGTACACCGCCCCGAGCCATGAACCGAAGAAAAAGTGTTCAAGCGTATCCTTCATATAGCTTCTGAGAGCGGGAGCTCCGCCAAGATGCTCACGCCAGAGCGCTTCACTGTAGGTTGCAAAGCTCTCATTCAACCAGATATCAGGCCATGTCCCACACGTAACAAGATCTCCCCACCATTGATGCGCCAGCTCATGCGAAACAACACGCGGGCTCGTTGCAAAAAACCTGTTCATCGTGGAAATGGTTTGATGCTCCATCCCAAGAAATGCAAAAGGAACAATCGAAGTCATTCCATATTTATCAAATGGATAGTCGCCAAACAGCCTGCCGAACTCCGCCGCCATTTCCCGAACAGTCGGAAGAAACGCTGCAGCGGCGGCAGAGTCGTCGTGCCATGCATAATACTGCAATGGAATTGTATCATTGAAGGAGGTAACATACGGAAGCGTTGAAATTGTAAATCGCGACACCGTAACGCACATGAGATACGTTGCAATGGGATGGCTTTCCCTCCAATTCCAGGTTGTTGTTCCATTGCCGTTATCAATACTCCCGAGCAGTTTTCCATTTGATGCGGCTACATACCCGTTCGGGACAGTACAATGAATTTCTCCTGTTGCCTTTTCCCACGGTTCATCGTAACACGGAAGCCAGAACCGCGCATCCGAAGGCTCGGAAAATGTATAGCCGAGATGTGAAGGCAGCCCAAGGGAATCGCTGAACCAGTAATACCCCTGCCTCGAATTCGGACGCGGTGCAGCCGGCACACGGGTATAGGCAATACGGATTTGCATTGTATCTCCAGCCAAGCGCACTGAATCAAGATACACCGTAAATGTCTCAGACGCTGAATCGAGGCTGAATGCCCTTGCCACTCCATCCACTATGATTGTATCTAGCTGCAATGCGGCGGCGTTAAGCACGACAGAATCCGTTGCGGACTTCAACCGCATACGTATTGTGACATTGCCTTGCAAGGAAGCCGACATCATTGCCAGTTTCAGATTCACATCATAATGCAACACGTCGAAAGGCTGCGGGCCATCATACAGTGTCAACCTGCCATGGTCCTTTCCAAGCGAGAGTCCCTGGTCATACGCGACATACCCGCCCTTCTTTCCGAACGGATATTCTTGAGCATAGAAGGTGTGACATAATCCGCTGGACAACAGGGCGAAAACAATAAGCTGTCGGGTAATACCACGCGCGGACACGCTATTTCACTCCGAACAGCTTTTCATAAAAGAATTTCCCGTTTGCGACAACAATTCCGAGAAGGACGAATGATGCGCCGAAGAACACTTTCGGTGCAAGAGTTTCATCGAGGATAATCGCCCCGAGGATAACAGCAACAATCGGATTCACAAAAGTCGTCAGCGAAAGATATACCGCCTCAATCCGTTTCAAGAGCCAGTAATAGGTCACAAACGCAACAATCGAGCCGATGACGGCAAGGTAGAGGATGGGGCCGATAGACTTTTCATCCCAAACGATGGAAGAAAAGGACTCCGTGACCAGCCCAAATAACAACAGAAGCGATCCTGCGAAAAACATTCCCGCACAGTTCATGGCAAAAGGATTTGCATTGTGGCCATACTTCCTGACAATAACAGTGGACAGGGCCTGCATAATGGTACTGACAACCACAGCAGTCATCGCCATAAAAGGCAACGTGCCCGATGACCAGTGCACGTCGCCTGAAAAAATAATGAGCAGGCCGGTAAATCCCAACACAACGCCCGCGAGTTTGAATACCGTCAGTTTTTCCGTTGGCAAAAATAGGTGAGAAAAAATCGCCACCCAGAATGGAAATGCGGCAAAGAGAATACTTCCAAGGCTGCTGGGCAGGTGTTGCTCAGCCCAATAGACAAGAGCGAAAGGTATTCCATACGAGAAGACAACAAGTGTGGCGTACAGCCTCATCGACTCAGTAGTGAACGGGATTGCTATCTCGCGGACACGGACAATGACGAAGAGTATGAGCGAGGCAGCCAGAAAACGTAACCCCACTCCGATAAACGGCGGAACGCTTTCCAGTCCTATCTTGATTGCCAGCCACGTTGACCCCCAGACCAGGCTTATTGTGAGTAGTCCAAGCCAGATGCGTATCCGGTCGTTCTTCATTATTGTACTACCTCATCGAGCCGCCTCATCAACAGGCCGGTGGGAATGGTTGGATGAAAGCACGTTGATTTCGGAGGAAGAAGACAACCCGCACGCACAGCCGTACGCAATTGATTTATCTGCACCGGCGGCAGAAGAAACGCCATCTCGGCCTTTTCCTGTTCAACCATTGACATGGTTTCCCCGGCATCCCTGCAGTAATCCACATATTCAAGGCGAAGCTGGTCATGCACATCCATTCCGAATATCTCCGGCAAGAGATATGAGTGAAGAATTGCAGATTCAAGGCCCCGGATTTCGGGCGGCACAATTCTGTCCAGCAGATCATCCAGGCGCGCAGTATCATTCAGCACGGCAAGCCACATTCCTTCTTTTCGTACAATACCAAACGTATAGCGCAACCGCTTTGCAAATGCGAGGTGCATCTGCTCCTTTGATTCAATCTGCTTGATCCTGAAAGACTTGCCGAGCCGGGCAAGCACGTGGTTCCAGTCCTGCGGTTCACGCAGATTGACAAGCCTGTGTACCGGCAATATTGAAAGACTGCTGTTTTCGATGTTTGTCAAAGACATCATCACAAAATGGAAAGGTTCATTACCTTCACACTGCGGAGTTTTCATCTTCATCATATCGCGAAACGTCAGCGCCGCCTCGTACGCGTGGTGCCCTTCCGCAATCACCAACCGGCGGCTACTCATAGACTGCTGGATTGAGGCAATCCGATCCTTATCTTCCAAGCGCCAGACTCTATGAATCACGTTGTCGTAGGTTGTCTCGAGAAATGGAATGACGGAAGTTGCCCGCTCCAGTATGCGTTCTATTTCACCAGACGGATCTTCATACAAAGCGAGAATCTGTGTCGTATTGGCGCCCATTCCCTGTATTTGACGGAACCTGTCTTCCCTTGGCCGGGGCAAAGTTCTCAGATGCGGGACAATAATACCGGCACTGAAATCCTCAAGCTTACATAACGCGACAAAACCTGTGCGTTGTCTGACTGCACCGAGGTTGTCTTTGAACGATTGGGAGAGAATATACAGAGCGGGAGTTTCGTCTTTCATCACCACACCCTCGCGCATCCATTGAGTGAGGCTCTCTGCCGAAGCCCGGTATGCCGGGGTATCATACCCAAGAACTGTGCGGACAGCGTTATACGGCGAAACAGTCAGAAGATGTTGGTGGAGAGCAGGCTGAATTCTGCTGTATGGCGGGCAAAGCACTTCGTTGAATGAAGTGGTGGCCGGGTTATAATACATTCCTCGAAAGGTTCGGATATCCGCCATGCCGGAGGGTTGAAGGTTTTGATGCATGGTAAGAAAAAGGTTGTCGGGCTGCAACCTGTAGTGATAAAGTTTGGTCAAAATGCGGTCACTGCAAGTCTGCTGAAGCAGACGAAGCCTGCCCGACCAATTGATTCAACGGAAGGCAGGCGGGCAGTCTCAATCCAACATGTTTCAGATTGTGTCGCTTCGCTCGCAATGACATTTGTGCCGAACTTGAGCACCACCCTAAAACCTCTGGATTAGCGGGAATCCGGTTTGTATCCCAACCGCGAAAGCCAGGCCTCGTCTTCACGCCACTTGCGAACCTTGACATGAAGCTCAAGAAAGATCTCATGCTCAACGAATGCTTCGATATCCTTGCGTGCTTTTTCGCCTATCCCCTTCAGGGTCGCCCCCTTTTTGCCGATAAGTATCCCCTTTTGCGAATCACGCTCTACGTAGATATCCGCACTGATGAATGTCTTTCCTCCATCACGTTCCTGAAATTCGACAATATCCACCGTTGTTGAATAAGGGATCTCCTCCCTGCATGCAAGGAAAATCTTTTCGCGGATGATCTCACCTACAAAAAAGCGTTGCGGGTGCTCGCTCACAATGTCGAGCGGGTAATACGGCGGGTGCTTGGGTAAATGCGGAATGATTGCGGCAAGAAGCCCTTCCGTGCCTTCGCTCTTCAATGCCGAGACGGGAATAATCTCCTTGAATGGAAATGCCCGCGAATAAAAATCCATCACCGGCAGAAGCTGATTTTTTTCCACAAGATCAGTCTTGTTGATAACCAGGAACACCGGTTTCCGGAGCCCCCCCAATTGTTTGAACGCTTCTTCATGCGCAAGATCGCTGTTTGTTTTCGGGTCGAGGGCATCAATCATAAAGAGAAGAACATCGGCATCGGCGATGGCTGATCCGGCAAACTGCATCATCACCTCGTGAAGCCGGTATTTCGGCGTGATAATACCCGGAGTGTCGAGAAATACGGCCTGATAGTCCTCCGTGGAGAGAATACCGAGAATTTTGTGGCGGGTTGTCTGCGGTTTATGCGTAACTATCGAAATCTTTTGCCGCAGAAGGCAGTTCATCAGCGTGGACTTGCCGACATTCGGTTCACCGATGATGGTGACATAGCCACAGCGAAAATGGGAAGCAGTAGAATGCGGTTCTAAAGGCGTGGCGTCCGGGCTTGGAATGGATTCAGAGTTCAAGAAAGGCACAACCAGCTATTCATTGCTTGCTGCTCATTACTCATTGTCACAGCGCTTCCTCCCCGGATTCTCCCGTCCTCACCCGGATGACATCCTCGACATCATACACAAATATCTTGCCGTCACCCACCTGCCCCGTTTTCGCCGCTTTGCTGATGGTATCAATGACCTTGTCCATCATGTTGTCGGCGACAACAACTTCGAGTTTGATCTTGGGAAGAAAATCGATCTGGTATTCGGAGCCGCGGTACAATTCTGTGTGTCCCTTCTGCCTGCCGTACCCTTTCACTTCGGTCAACGTCATTCCTTTCACGCCGATCTCGCTTAACGCTTCACGGACATCATCGAGGCGGAACGGGCGGATAATTGCTTCGATTTTTTTCATGGATGAGATTGAATTCTGCTACAATGCGTTTTCAAGCAACACATCACTTCCCGTGACACTGCTTGTATTTTTTCCCGCTACCGCATGGACAGGGATCGTTGCGGCCTGTTTTCTCACCGACCTGGATGGGCTGCGGCTTTCCTGCTTGGGTCACATGCTGTTGTGGAGCATCCGTTCCGTCGGCATGCTGTACCGGTTCCTTGTTCGCCTGAAAACCCATTCCCATGGATGATTCGTGTGTTGTACGCATCTGTTCCTGGCGCGGAGCCCGTATCGGCGTACGCAACGGCGCCTGCTGTGTTGCCGGAAAGAGTTTGAATACATTCGTCACAATCTCGGTATCAACCATGTCCAGCAATTCGGAAAACATCCGGAACCCTTCGGTTTTGTACTCAATGAGCGGGTCCTTCTGCCCATACGCGCGGAGATGAATCCCTTCCTTAAGGTCGTCCATCTCACGGAGGTGATCCTTCCACTTTTCATCAATCACCTGAAGAGTCACCATCTTCTCCACCGTCGCCATCAGTTCTGCGCCAAGCTTCTCTTCCTTCCGTTTGTAGAATTCCCTGCCGAGGGCAATCACATCGGTTGCAATCCCATCTGCGCCAATCTGCTGAAAGCGCTCAGGAGTAATCTGATAGTCAAGAAGAAGCTGTGCCCTCAGGTCATTTTTCAATCCCTCGACATCACCCTCCTCAACATGCTTTGCTGCAAGTCTACGGACATGCTCCTCCATCAACTCAAGGATGTCCTCTTTCAGCCGTTCGTCAAGCAGAGCTTTGCGCCGTCTTGTATAAATCACCTCACGCTGCTGGTTCATGACGTTGTCATACTCCAGCAGTCGTTTGCGGATCCCGAAGTTGTTTTCCTCAACCTTTCTTTGCGCCCTCTCAACGGATCTGGTAATCATCGGGTGCTGAATAACCTCGCCGTCTTTCAATCCCATTCTTTCCATGATGCTGGCAATGCGCTCGCTTCCGAACAGGCGCATCAGGTCGTCTTCCAACGAGAGAAAGAACTGCGAAGAGCCCGGATCACCCTGACGTCCTGAACGCCCGCGCAACTGACGGTCAATGCGCCTTGCTTCATGGCGCTCGGTGCCCACAATGTGCAATCCACCCGCATCACGGACCCCGGGACCGAGTTTGATGTCGGTTCCGCGACCGGCCATGTTTGTTGCTATGGTAACAGCACCGGGATAGCCTGCGTGAAGCACTACCTCGGCTTCGCGTTGATGTTGCTTTGCATTGAGCACATTATGGGGGACATTTTTTCGCTTCAACATGCGGCTGATCGTTTCGGAAACATCAACGCTTGTCGTACCAACAAGAACCGGACGGTTCAACTCCCGCATCCTGTCAATTTCATCGATGACAGCGTTATACTTTTCCCGCTTTGTTTTGTAAATCATGTCGTGGCGGTCTTCACGCACCATCGGCCTGTTCGTAGGAATAACAACGACATCCAGCTTATAGATATCAAAAAACTCGGCGGATTCGGTCTCCGCTGTCCCTGTCATACCGGAGAGCTTCTTATAAAGCCGGAAGTAATTTTGCAGCGTAATAGTGGCCAGCGTTTGCATATCGCGTTCCACTTTCACGCCTTCCTTTGCCTCTATGGCCTGGTGCAAGCCGTCGGAATAACGCCGGCCCGGGAGAAGGCGCCCGGTGAATTCATCCACAATCATCACCTTGCCATCCTCGCTGACGACATACTCTTCATCCTTTTCATACAGCGAGTACGCACGCAGTAATTGTGTTACGGTATGGATCCGGTCGCTTCGTTCCGCATAGAGCCTGTTCAACTCATCCTTTTTCGCTTGCACCTGATCTTTGCTGAGGTTCGCGTCGTTGTCCAGTATGCTGAATTCCGTCCCAAGGTCCGGAAGCACAAAAAAATCTTTTTCGGAGGCGTTCGGCGCAAGAAGCTCGCGCCCTTTCTCGGTCAGATTGATCTGGTGATTCTTTTCATCGATCGCGTAATAGAGTTCATCGTCAATCTCCGGCATGCGCCGGGATTGATCGCGCATGTACTCGATTTCCGTTTCCTGCATCAGCTTTTTGTAGGAGGGTTCCGAAAGAACCTTGGTCAAGCGCGGATGTTTCGGCAGGCCGCGGTAAGCGCGAAGAACCAGAACGCCGGCCTCCTCTTCCTTCCCTTCAGCAATAAGCTTCTCGGCATCAGCAACAATCTTAGAGACAAAGTTCCTTTGTGCACTGACAATCCGGTCAACTTTGGGCTTCATCTCATCATAGCGATGATCCTCACTCGAAACCGGCCCGCTGATAATCAGCGGCGTGCGCGCTTCATCGATCAACACAGAATCCACCTCATCAACAATGGCATGGTTGTGCCCGCGCTGCACCATTTCCTCCTTCGAGATCACCATGTTGTCGCGCAAATAGTCAAAGCCAAACTCGTTGTTGGTGCCGTAAGTGATATCGCAGGCATATTC
>CAZWIN010000065.1:2678-11031 GCA_964633855.1 uncultured Chitinophagales bacterium | reverse complement strand
GGATAGCGTGTACTACAACATGGGGGATGGACAACTTCCGGAGGAGAAAGTACATATTGGTATCGTGCCAGATGAAAAGCCGCGTGCGTACGGACTGTCGCAGAACTACCCGAATCCGTTTAACCCGGTTGCGGTAATCGCCTACACACTACCTGAGGATGTACAGGTAAATCTGACAGTCATAGACGTTCTTGGGCGTATAGTTGCCACGCTTGTCAATGAGCATCAGACGGCAGGATACAAATCGGTACACTTTGATGCGTCCCGTTTTGCCAGCGGCGTGTATCTCTACAAGCTCACTGCCGGTTCATTTACCGATGTGAAGAAAATGATCGTGACAAAGTAGCCACACAGGTTTGAGAATATCTATCCTATGATTATCATTCAATCGCCCGTTGGCCCGTAGTCAACGGGCGCAGGTGTTGGTAGTGTTATGGTTGAACTTACAAAGTTGCAGAACATTTACCTTGAGTTACCGCTTGCATTTCTTTCCTTCCTTCTCTACTTTCATTCAACATTTTCCTTTCACATGGATGACGAACAATGTTGAAAAACATGAAGCCAGTTTCCTTTTTTGCCATTTTGCTCCTGGCAGCTATTGGTTGTAATGACGGGATTACGCCCCCGGCAACAACTCCGACTGTCGCTCAAGGGTCATTTTCCGGGATGATTCGCTTTCTCAACTGGGACTCCGCCGGTACGGTGGTTGACCTGCGCCTTGTTGCGTTCAAACACTTCCCGCCCGGCGACATTATTCAGGAAGTCCTTCAAGGAAGAGCAACGGTGTATCCAGCGCTAGGAGCGGGGCAGCTTGCTCCCGTCGGCGCTGATTCGCTCGAATATCATGTATCATTGCCTGCAGAGACGTACGAGTTTGTTGTGGTGGCACAACAATTCGGGCCGGATGTTATGGCGGATTGGCGGCCCGTCGGCCAGTTTGACCTCGATTCAAATTTCACCGTCCCATCACCGGTTGTTGTTCAGGCGAACGATACCACGCGCAACATAGATATTCTCGTTGACTTTGATAATCTCCCGCCGTTCTGATGAAACCCATGTTGTCTCTCATACTATTGTTCCCCTGTTTTGCACTTGCTCAGACCGGAGCAATTCATGGGCGCATCATGAACAAAGAGGGAGAACCTTTGCCTGGGGTAAATATATTGCTTCAGGGCACTCTCCGGGGTACGACAAGCACTTCATCGGGCGAATTCTCGCTTCTCAATATTGAGCCCGGCGTACATTCGCTGTCGTTCTCCCTTGTGGGGTACCGTCGTGAGACAGTATCGGATATTCAGGTGGGGGAGAATGTGGCCGCAGAGGTTCGTGTTGAGATGACGCCGGTTCCGATTCAGGCGGATGCGGTGGTGGTTACGGCAGGTAAGCGTGAGCAATCGTTGCAGGAAGTACCCGTCAGTATTTCGGTGCTGGACGCACGAATGATCGCTTACCGCAATCCGGTAGCTGTGGATGATGCTTTGCGTTACGTTCCCGGGGTGAATCTCACCGAATACCAGGTGAACATCCGGGGCTCAAGCGGGTACAGCCGCGGAGCTGGAAGCAGGGTACTCCTACTTGTTGACGGCATTCCTTTTATCACCGGCGATACAGGCGAGCTGAATTTTGAAACCATTCCTACAGGCCAGGTGGATCGCATTGAAGTTGTTAAAGGAGCCAGTTCTGCGCTCTACGGCTCAAGCGCTCTCGGCGGGGTTATCAATATTATTACAAAGCCGATTCCGGAAGAGCCGCGCACGAAAATACGATTGTATGGCGGCCTGTATGAAAGCCCTTCCTTCAATCAGTGGGATTGGGGCGGCGGAGCCCGGTTTTCTGATGGACAGGCGGTATCGCATTCATTCAGGTCGGACAATCTCGGCGTGATGCTTCATGCCTCCCGTATGGCTGATGATGGCTACCGGCAAAATGATTTCCGCAGGCGGTACAATGGTTATGTCAAAACCAGGTATGATTTCTCCTCTCAAAGCTCGTTAACCACTACCTTCAACATTCTTCATCAAAGACGCGGCAGTTTTCTCTATTGGAAAGACCTGAGCCATGCGCTTATCCCGCCGGATGCGCAACAGGGAGACAGGGTGCAATCAACGCGGTTCTTTTTGAGCAGCCAGTTCAACCGTGCTGTTTCTTCCGATTTCATCTACAATGTACGTGCAATGTGGTTCAGGAACCGTTGGGATGATAGCATTGACACGCTGACGAATAACTCTCTTTCCAACGTGTTGCGCGGAGAGCTGCAAGCGACCTGGAACCCCTCCGCCATGCACATCCTGACCTTCGGTGTGGAGGGAAATACAGATGCCGTTAGTGCCGATCTTTTTGGAGAGAGAAACGGTGGAGGATTCGCAGCATATGTGCAGGATGATATTGAAGTGATGCCAAACTTCAAGCTGACTGTTGGGGCAAGGTTCGATTTCCAGGATGTGGATTCACTGGAATCCAATAGCCAACTTAATCCCAAAGCAGGAGTGCTCTTCACTCCCGGGACCGGTACGACCATTCGTGCTTCGTTTGGCAGAGGATTCCGTACTCCTGCCGTGGCAGAGGCATTTATTGTAACACAGGCCGGCGGGCTTGACATCATTCCCAATCCGGGATTGAAGCCGGAGCGGAGTTCGTCATATGAAATAGCTGCAAGCCAGTTCCTTGGTGAGACAGCCATCTTTGACGTGGCGTTGTTCCAGTCGGGATTCTCCGACCTCATCGAGCCGCGGTTTGTTTCTGTTGGCGGCACTCTTAAAGGACAGTTTAATAATGTTACCAAGGCACGTGTTCAGGGAGTGGAGGCCTCAATAAAATCTGCCTTCTTTGAAAAGAATATGTTTGTTGATATCGGATATACGTATGTCTATCCGAAGGATTTGACTCAAGGCGGCATCCTGAAGTACAGGCCGCGGCATATCTTGTATGCCGGCCTTCTTACACGCTCGGGAATGTTTACAGCTGGAGTTGACTTCCGCTACATCAGCCGTATTGAACGGATTGATGAGGAGTTTAAAGCTTTTGTCAATGATGCTGATGAGCGGGTTGCAACGTATGTTACCGACGTGCGGCTCGGGGTGGATTTGGAAAAGGCGGGCTTGCCCCTTTCGGTCAACCTGAACATCAACAACATCTTTCAGTATATATACGTTGAGCTGATTGGAAATCTGATGCCGCCGAGAAATTATGTACTGGTGGTGGAAGCGGCATGGTAAAAGGAGTGATTGATTCCCACGCACATATCACTTCGGAGCAGTTCAATAGCGACCGTGAGGAAGTCCTGCGCCGCGCCCTAGATGCCGGAGTGGAGTATATCATTAATCCTGCAACAGATCTTGAAGACAGCCGCAGGGCAATTGAACTCGCCGAGCGTTATCCGCGCGTGTATGCCTGTGTCGGGTTCCATCCTCATGAGGCCCGAAAGGCGGATGAAGTTTCTTTACGTGAAATTGAAGAGCTTAGCTGTCATCCCAAAGTTGTTGCCATTGGCGAGATTGGGCTTGACTACTACTATGACTTTTCCCCGCGGGAAACCCAGATTGAAATCTTTCGTGCGCAGATAGAGATTGCCAAGCGACGGAACCTTCCGATTGTCATTCATACACGCGATTCCATTGATGATACTATCCGCGTTGTTGAAGAGGCAATTGCGAAGGGCCCTCAATGGAGAGCAGATCAAGTATCCGAAGGCAGCCGCCTGTCTCCGCCGAGGGGAGTATTCCATTGCTTCTCAGGGGATGTGGATTCTGCCTGGCGAGTCATCCGCTCTGGGTTCTATGTCTCGTTTCCCGGCGTCGTGACATTCAAGAAGGCCGGGGTGATGGCTGAAGTTGCCTCAAGGATTTCTGTGGAGCATGTCCTCCTTGAAACCGACAGCCCGTATCTTGCACCGGTACCCCACCGAGGGGATCGCAATGAACCTAGGCACATTCCTCTCATTGCAGAAAAAGTTTCTGAGCTGCAGGGGTTGAAGGTCGCAGATATTGTTTCCGCAACAAATTATAATGTACGGCGGTTGTTCGGTATCGGGCCTCTGCCGGAACCGAGTATCGTGTATCCGCTGAAGGATGCGTTGTACATCAACCTTACAATCCGCTGCAATGCTGATTGTACGTTCTGTGACCGTAAAGGCGATGCAGTCATCAAGGGCCACAACCTAAAGATCACACGGGAGCCGACAGCGACGGAAGTAATTGAATCTATTGGCGACCCTCTACGGTATACTGAAATAGTCTTCTGTGGCTATGGCGAGCCGACGATTCGTCTGGATGCCCTTAAAGATGTTGCCCGCTGGGTGAAGCAGCAAGGCGGGAGAACCCGGCTGAATACCGACGGGCATGGCAGCATTATCAACAAGCGGAACATCGTGCCAGAACTTACAGGGCTTATTGATGCTGTCTCCATCAGCCTGAATTCAACCGACCCTGAGCAGTATGGAGCTTTGATGCGGCTTGATGGCGGCAAGTATTTTGCGGCGATGGTGGAATTCGCAAAGGAAGCAGTTAAGCTTCTCCCAAAGGTGACCATGACTATTGTTGATCTTGAAGATGTGGATACAGGCAAAGCCCGCGCGTTTGTGGAAAATGAAATCGGGGCTGTCTTTCAATCCCGCCGGCTCTTTTGATTGGCCCGTCAAATCTCCTGTTTATAGCCGAGGGCCAGCTTGGCGACCTATTATTGTTAACGCCAGCCATCCGCGCCGTGAAGCAAACGTATCCCCATGCACGGGTCTCGGTGTGCGTGCTTGAGCGCCGTTCGCTACACCCTCTTGCCACACAGGAAACTCTCTTTCAAGCCTCAAAAGGCAGAGGGCCTCTCTCAACCAATCCTCATGTTGACGAGATCTTCGCCATCAAACGTAACGTCTTGCGTTCGTTCAGAGGTGTAAGACGGATCACCCGGGAGTTGAAGATTGTGCGGTTTCTCAGGGCAAGACGCTTTGATACGGTTGTTTGTACATTCCCGGAGGATAGGTTCGCCTTGTGGGCTTTCCTCTCCGGCGCCTCACGGAGAGTAGGACAACACAACCAGCCATTGCGGTTTCTCCTCACCCATACTCCCGAGGTTGAGAAGTCAGAAGCAGGGGTTTTGGAATACTATTGTTCGCTTGTCAAAGCCATTGGCGCAAAGATCATCTCGACTGATACGGAATACTACATCCCGGAAGATGAAGGGAGGTGGTGTGATCAATTCCTTGCCTCCAAAGGCATTGATAGGAAGATTGTGGCGATCCATCCTGGCGCAACGGGAGATTATAAAATCTGGCCTCCGGAGGCATACGCAACGGTAATCAATGCGTTGCAGTTGAGGCAAGGGGTTCAAGTGATTCTATGCCACTCCGAATTTGATTTGCCTGTGGTTGAGGACATCAAATCAAAGGTGAAGAGTGCGATTATCTCTGTTAATACTGGGGATGACTTGGGGAGATTAGGTGCCATTTTGCAGAGATGCGCGCTCTGTATTTCAAATGATTCCGGACCGAGACATCTTGCCGTGGCTGTGGGGACACCTTCTCTAGCTTTATTCCGGTTACATCATGACAGGGAATGGAAGGTATATCCGGAGACAAGGCTGCATTTTACGCTTCAGAGTCTTACTGCGTGTCCCGAGTGTCCGAATGGTATTTGCCTTGACAAAGTCCCTGCAAATACGCAGTTCGGTTCGTATTGCCTCCGTACCATAAGCACCGACAGTGTTATTGAGAAGGCCGTGGAGATGTTGTCGGTATCCGGCGCGTAGATATTTTTTGCAGCCTATTGTATTTTACGATATTCAGCAGTATATTGGCGAGAGACATCTCGCTTCAGCTCCAGCAAAAAATCAGGACATCATACTTTGTGGCTTGCTTGCGTGTAGTGAAAATATCAATCTCCGTGCTTCGATACACAATGTTGTGTATCGTACTATGTACTGAGCCGTTAATTGCTCAGCCCGTGTATTATGTATCCAAAGCTGGAAACGATAACAATCCGGGTTCGGAGGCCCAGCCTTGGCTTACAATACAAAAGGGATGTACGGTCGCTTCGCCCGGCGGAACGGTTCTTATCAAGTCCGGAATTTATAACGAGAAAATTACTGTTAACGTGTCAGGTTCGGTTAGTAGTGGCTACATCACGATAAGAAACTATGGCTCGGACAGCGTTATTGTGGATGGTACGGGCAAGGCCGGGCAAAACATGTTCTCTATCCAGGACAGGAACTATATCAAAATAATCGGGCTGATTATCCGCAACGATACACTGGTAACTGATGGATCGGGAATCCGTATTGAGGGTTTTGCCGACCATATTGAATTGAGGAATAACACTATCTACAATATCCGTGGTACCAACGCAATGGGTATTACATGCTACGGTACAAACGGTGCAGCCGCAATCTCGAATATTATTATTGACAGCAACCACATCTATCACTGTGAGGCAGCTCCGAGCGAGGCACTGACTCTCAATGGCAACGTTGATGGCTTTACAATTACCAACAACCTCATTCACGATATCAATAATATCGGTATAGATATGATCGGTGGTGAGGGGATGTGCCCGGTTGCTTCAAAAGACAAGGCGAGGAATGGTGTTTGCCGGGGCAATCGTGTTTACAAATGCCGCTCAAATTATGGCGGCGGATATGCCGCTGCGATTTATGTTGATGGAGGAAGAAATATCACTGTTGAGAACAACATCATCCACGAAAGCGACGTAGGGATTGAAGTCGGCTGCGAAAACCATAATGAGGTTACGGACAGCATTATTGTGCGGAATAACCTCATCTACAATAATGACAAGCGGGGACTTTCATTTGGTGGATACAACTATCCTGTCACGGGGCTGGTGAGATACTGTCAGTTTTTGAACAATACAGTGTATCACAATGACATCCTCTCTACCGGGGATGGTGAATGCCATATCGAATATGCCCTCAATTGTGTTGTCAGGAACAATGTCTTCTTTGGCACTTCCCAGAATCTTTTGTTGAGTACAACAGTGGGTAATCCAAACCAAAACGTGCTCAACTACAATCTGTGGTATGTGGATGGGGGAAGTAGTGCGGCAGAGTTCCATTGGGATGGAACTGCAATTACCGGATTCGGGAATTACCAGGCAGTGACGGGACAGGATGCGAATTCGATTTTTGGTAATCCCCAGTTAATAAACATCACACTACCTTCTCCCGATCTGCATCTTACAGCATCCTCACCCGCAAGGGAGTCGGGTATCCCGGGTTTTGTTGCGGCAGCAGGTGAATTGGATATGGATGGAGAGACAAGGCTTGTGGGCAACCGTGTTGATATCGGAGCTGATGAATTTGCCTCGATACCAGAAATCCCCGAGCTTATTGCTCCTGCGAATGCTTCGACCGGCCATCCTCCGACATTACTCCTATCTTGGGATTCCCCAATCGAGGCATCATCTTACCATATTCAAGTTGCTGCCGATTCACAGTTTGCTTCATTGGTTCATGAAGACTCAAGTGTCATCACTACGGAATATCAGGTGGGTCCCCTGGATGGCAACACGATGTTCTATTGGCGGGTTGCGGCAAAGAATATTATTGGAAAGAGCCCGTGGACTGACGCGTGGAGTTTCTCCACTGCGAACTATGTTACAAACCAATATCCGGTGTCCGAGGGCTGGAACTTAGTCTCCCTCCCTCTCAATATCTTTGATCCAAGAAGAGTATCAATTTTCCCGACTTCGGTGTCGCCTGCCTATGGCTTTGCTCAGTCGTCGGGATACATCCGGAGTGACTCGTTGAAGAATGGAATCGGGTACTGGTTGAAATTTGATCAGGCTCAAGGGGTTGATCTATACGGTACTACGGTATTATTAGATACAATCATTGTCGGGGCGGGGTGGAATGTGATAGGGTCAGTGGCAGGCCCGGTTGATACGGGTGCGATCGTGCAGATTCCATCCGGAATAGTACAGTCTGCGTATTATGGCTACAATGGTTCATATGTTGTTGCGGATGCCATCCGCCCGGCGAATGCGTACTGGGTAAAAGCAGTTGCTCCCGGAGTCCTCATTCTTGACGGAAATGTCATCCACCGACGAAAGGAAAGATAGAAAAATGCGGTTGCATTGGAAAACAAATGAAGCATTAGCCGTTGTTTATTTTTTTCTGCTGTGCTTTTCAGGACTGAAAGCGCAGGAAATTCCTGCCGATACAAAACAAGCAATACTGAAAGCACAGGATACACGAAATGCGGTAGCCTTGATGGAGTATTGTCGTGATATGAATGCCAGTGTCCGTGAGCGGGCTGGATTGGCAGCTGCATCGATTCAGGATACACTCCATCTTGCTCCTCTCTTCTTGTTGCTCAATGATGAATCCCCGGAAGTACGTGAGGCAGCTG
>CAZWIN010000065.1:0-2668 GCA_964633855.1 uncultured Chitinophagales bacterium | reverse complement strand
GCCCTCGGCCAAATGACCTCGGTTGTTGATACTCTTCAACGACGGAGAGTTTCGAGCCAGTTGATACAACGCTTGTCTGCCGAGCAGGATGAATTCGTTGCAATGAGAATTGCAGAGGCATTGGGGAAAGTTGGAGATGCAGCAAGCATTCCATCGTTGCTTCAACGGGCGGGACAGGGTACTCCTTCATCTCTGGAATGGGAAATCGCACTGAGCGTCGGTAGGTATGCATATCGTGGTCTCAAAGAGAGGAGTGCCGCTGAGTATGCCGTTCGATTATTGGGCGCTTCCGATAATCCGGACAAATGGAAGGCTGCATATGCACTTATGCGTATTGGAGATCGCCCGCTACTATCCACGTATGCAACATCCATAGCTGCCGCGGCAAAATCCCAGGATCCGAATGTAAAGATGTTTGTCGCTACTGTTCTTGGCCGCTTGCTTGACAATAACGATGCTCAAATAGCCCTGCTCAGGTTAATGGAATCCGAGCTGGATTTGCGTGTCAAGGTAAATGCAGTAAAGGCCCTTGGTAATGCCGACCCTGCTGAGATGTCCTCCGCAGGAGCGGCCGTACTGAAAGCGGCCGAAGATCAGAATGAGAGCATTTCCCTGACGGCATTGGCAACACTGCGAACCATGAAGCTTGAGGGCGACGCGGTTCTAACACCACTTCGTTCGATGCTAATGGAAATTGTTGGAGATGCCACCGGGACATACTCAGAGCGGCAAAAAAAGGAAGCTGCGGTAACATTGGCAAAGCACGACGGAGCTCGAAGCTACGCGTTCCTCCATGAGAAGAACAACCAAGGCAAGCTGTCCACAAAATCGTATGCCGAGGCACTGGGGTTTATTTCTTCGGATGAGGCAAGGTCTGAGCTCTTCCTGATGGTATCGCAGCATGAGGCACAAACTCAGCGCATTGTCCTTGAAGCGATCTTACACTCATGCAAAATGTCGCCAATCTCTCCGGCAGTTGTTGAACTCGGACGATCGGCAATACTTAAGGCGCTTAAATCAACCGATATGGCAGTACTTACTACGGCAGCGGACGCACTCGGCGATTCGCTGTTTGCCGACAAATCATCCGTTCCTGCACTCCTCCAGGCTCTGCAAAGGCTCACATCGCCGAATGACGTTGAGCCTTTGGTTGCCATTGCTAAATCCCTGGGAGTTCTCAAGCAACAGGCTGCTGTTCCGGCGCTAACATTGCTTTTGTCAGACCCCGACAGGACGGTTGCTGAAACTGCGGCGGGAGCACTCGAGCTCATCACCGGTTCACCATACAGGCATCGTATTCCTGCACACTCGCAACCACTTCATACGAACTATGATTGGTCATTGCTCGATTGGGTCACAAAGAACCCGGTTGTGAAAGTACGCACCTCGCGTGGCGAGTTCACATTACGCATGATTCCTGATGAAGCCCCGTTTACCTGCATTAACTTCGCCTCACTCATAAACAAAAAATTCTTCGATGGCCTTCAATTCCATCGAGTCGTACCCAATTTTGTTGTGCAGGGGGGCGATCCGCGAGGTGATGGTTGGGGAGGGCCGGGATACGCAATGCGTTCGGAGTTCGGCTATGCTCCGTATGATCGCGGCTTTGTCGGAGTTGCGAGTGCCGGAAAGGACACCGAAGGGTGTCAGTTTTTTGTCACACAGTCAAAACAACCGCACCTGGATGGCCGCTATACGATTTTTGGAAAGGTGATATCAGGAATGGGGGTTGTTGATGCACTGCAGATTGGCGACAAGATCGAAAGCATCTCGTTTGATGTTGGAGGAATGAAGTAATCTACTTTCGTTTGTTTTTGTATTCTTCGTAGGCTGTTTGATGTGCCGGATCTATTATGGCAAGTTTGGCATAAATGTTCGGATCGGGATGATCCAGAAACAGTTGTGCTATCTCAAGGTACTTTGCTTCGAAGAATGATTTGATGTAGATGTTCCGGGGGTTGACTTCCTTGCGGAGCTTGCCGATGGTTTCAAGGGCCTTGAAGATGTTGGCAACTGCATGTGGCCGGTTGATACCGAGTGAATCAAGACCGGCGAAGTGGTATCTGTACACTGCGGCACGGGCTTGGGCGAACTTCGGGCTCAGAATCTCATCCACGAGTTGAACCCTGCTGTATGAAGATGTTTTGATCTCCCAGCCTTTTGCGCCACTTGCACGCCCGAGGTTTGCCACGTCAGCCGCTTTTTGAAACCATGGCGTGCCTCCACCCGGCTCATACGTATCATAGTCGTATCCGAGGGCGAGGTAGGAATAAAAATCCAGAAAACTTGTGAGATCATTGAATGAGTGCGGATTCCGGTTGAGCGGCCGGTTTTTGATGTAGGTAAATTCCCAATCCTCATCAAACAGCCGGATGACAGCGGTGCTTTGGTCGGTGTTGTACAACGTGCGCTGGCTGCCAATGAATACCTGTGCCGCATATCTGTTTTCCGCGGGGGTGCTTTTGATAAAGATGTTCAGGGCACATTTGACCTTCTCGGGAAGGACTTCCTCACCCCACGGGTTGTTGTTCAAATATCCGCGGAGATCATCGGCAAACTCGGCCAGCAAGTCATAATGGGCGGGGCCAATTGTTGTGTAGTCTGCCTGAAGTGTGCAGTCAAGTTGTTGGGAGGCGGAGTAGCTGTGAAATACAACCACGGCAATAAT
>CAZWIN010000064.1:10245-11194 GCA_964633855.1 uncultured Chitinophagales bacterium | reverse complement strand
AATACACTATGCCATGCAACTCTGCGGAAAAAACCCGCAGGCACTCGGCAAAGGCCCTGATTTTCTCTTTCATATGATTATTGATGATGTGGTGGACGGTTACACGCCACTCCTTGATGCGCTCGATACGGCAATTGACGCTATGGAAGACGAGGTTTTCAAAAAGTCCACG
This sequence comes from uncultured Chitinophagales bacterium, assembly GCA_964633855.1. Lineage (GTDB taxonomy): Bacteria > Bacteroidota > Ignavibacteria > UBA10030 > UBA6906 > CAZWIN01. The sequence continues at coordinate 11,022 of CAZWIN010000064.1, read as the reverse complement.
CAACGGACAATGTTCCGGATTTTGCAACTCAAGAAGGATATTATGGTTGTGCGGCGTATTGCTGCGTACCAGCGGGAGATGCTGAACCGCCTTTCGCGCGGCGATTTCGCTCTCATCACCCGTGAAGAGATGATTTACTACCGCAACGTGTACGACCACCTTGTACGCATGGCCGACCTTGCAGATTCCTATCGCGATATTATTGCGGGCCTGCTTGATGCCTATCTTTCCGTTACCTCCAATAATCTCAACCAGGTGATGAAAGTACTGACAATTATCTCCACTATCTTTCTTCCGCTCAGTTTTATTACCGGATTTTTTGGGATGAATTTTCGCTTTCTGCCGGGAGCTGAATGGGAATACGGCGTGGCAGGTGCGACTCTGTTTATGGTTGCTGTTGCAGCTGGGATGCTTTGGGTGTTCCGGAAGAATCGTTGGTTGTAACGATGCATGACTGCACTTCTCATGGAAATTATTCAAGCGAGATGATGAAATACTCAACACTTGACAAGAGAAGACCGGAATGAGGGATGCTCAATTGTAAACGTCAAAAGAAAATCTTGTGACTCGACTGAATTTTGAGCCTCAGAATCTTGCAGAAGAGTTCGTAATTTCACATATTAAACCACCTTGTGGTGAACGCGTGCAGCGTTATTCAAGGTCCATCCAGTAAAACTCCGAATAATCAGTGTCAAGGTCGAGTGAGCAATAGTTCATTGGTACACAGAATTGTGCGCACCTTAGAAACGGCGAAGCAATAGTTCAATGGCGCAGCTA
>CAZWIN010000064.1:0-10235 GCA_964633855.1 uncultured Chitinophagales bacterium | reverse complement strand
CTTCAAGGTTATTTCCAGGGCCAGTATTTTTGTGGCTGTGATTGTTGTTGCAATAACCGGCTGGATTGCTGCTGAGCTCTTCCGTTCCGGTTACACAACAGATGTAGATATCCCCGTAGAACAGAGTGTTCCGTTCAGCCATGAACATCATGTGAACGGGCTGGGCATTCAGTGCGGTTATTGCCATACATCAGTTGAAAAGTCCGCATTTGCAGGTATTCCGCCGACTCATACCTGCATGACCTGCCATTCTCAAATCTGGACTAATGCACCATTGTTGCAGCCTGTGCGGACGAGCTACCAAACAAGCAAACCACTTGAATGGGTCCGCGTTCATGACCTTCCTGATTTTGCCTATTTCAACCATAGTATTCATGTCAATAAAGGGATGGCGTGCCAGGTGTGTCACGGTAATGTCAATGAAATGCCTCTGACTTGGCGAACCAATACGCTGCATATGCAATGGTGCCTTGATTGTCACCGCGCACCTGAAAAATATATCCGCCCGAAGAGCGAAATCTATAATTTCCAGTATGTTCCCGCGAAAGATCAGCAACTCCTTGGACTGGAACTGGTCCGGGCATACAATGTGAAGACGGAACATCTTACTGATTGCTCGATTTGCCATCGTTAGATTTTCGATATGAGTGAACAGAACATACTTGACCTGAAGAAAATACGCGAGCAGCTTTCGTCGGTGAACGGTGAGCGCTATTGGCGGAGCCTCGATGAGCTTGCCGATACGCCTGAGTTCAACGAATTTCTGCACCGTGAATTTCCGCGCGAAGCTTCTGCATGGGATGATGCATTCAGCAGGCGGGGATTTCTCAAGCTCATGGGTGCATCGCTTGCATTGGGAGGATTAAGCGGTTGTGTAAAGCAGCCCGCCGAAAAGATCATTCCTTATGTGAAGCAGCCGGAGGAACTTGTTCCGGGGAAGCCGTTGTATTTTGCCACTGCGGCTCCCGGAGCCGGAGGCCCGATCGGTGTGCTCGTGAAAAGCCACATGGGCAGGCCGGTCCACATCGAAGGCAATCCGGATCATCCGGCGAGCCTCGGTTCAACGGATGTATTTGCACAAGCTTCGATACTTTCACTGTATGATCCTGACCGTTCGCAAGTGGTTCTGCATAATGGCGCCATCAGTACGTGGAGTAAATTTTATGATGCGCTGCAACTGAATCTTGATATTCAACGGGCTCAGAAGGGTGCCGGGCTTCGGATTCTGTCGGAGCCGGTCCTTTCTCCTACGCTAGCGGCACAGATGCAGTCATTCCTTGCTCAATTTCCGGAAGCGCGTTGGCATCAATATGAACCTTTGCATAGCGATGCGGCGCATGAAGGCGCGATAATGGCGTTTGGAGAACATATACAGCCGCAGTATGAATTCGACAAGGCGGATGTGGTTCTGTCTCTTGATGCTGATTTCATGACCAATGGAGCCGGACATGTCCGGCATGCACGGGATTATTCAACGCGAAGGAAAGTTCAGGGTGTTTCTGCGGAGATGAACAGGCTGTACGTTGCCGAAAGCACTCCCACAGTAACGGGCAGCGTGGCCGATCACCGCTTGAGATTGCGCGCTTCGGAGATTGAAGGATTTACCCGCGCAGTTGCCGTGCTTCTCGGTATAACAGGAGTGAATGTATCATCGCTGGATGGTAAACACTCGAAATGGGCTTCGGCAGTTGCCGCGGACTTGATGCGGCATAAGGGCTCCTCAATAGTCATTGCAGGACAGAATCAGCCTGCCGGTGTTCACGCCCTTGTCCACGCCATGAACGAAGCGCTTGGCAATAACAACCGGACAATCAAGTTCACTCAGCCAGTTGGAGCGGCAAAACAGTCGGAGTCGTTGACATCGCTCATGTCGGATATTAAGTACGGTAAAGTGGACATGCTTCTCATGCTTGGCGGAAATCCAGTGTATAATACGCCGGCAGTTATGGGTTTGAAGGATATCATCTCGAAGGTCGGGTTCAGTATTCACCTTTCCCTGTATTCGGATGAGACATCATCGGCTTGTCAGTGGCATGTTCCCGAAAGCCACTTCCTTGAAGCTTGGAGTGATACGCGCGCATTTGATGGAACTGCAACAATCATGCAGCCTCTGATTGCGCCCTTGTACAACAGCGTATCGGTGCATGAACTCCTGGAGTTTGTTCTCGGACGCCCGGATAGAAAGGGGTATGATGTTGTAAAGGAATTCTGGCGGGGGCAACGCCCTTCAGGTGACTTTGATGCATTCTGGAATACGTCACTCAACAACGGCTTTGTTGAAGGTACCGCATATTCTGTCAAACAAACGGCTCTAAAACTGGCTGCTTCATCATTGCCATCAGTGTCCACTCCATCCTCAGGGATGGAGATCATGTTCCAGCTTGACCCTTCCGTGTGGGATGGCAGATATGCAAATAATGGGTGGCTTCAGGAACTCCCGAAACCTCTTACCAAGATAACATGGGATAACGCCGCGTATGTCAGCCCCGCAACAGCTGAACAGCTTGGGCTTGTAAATAGAGATGTTGTGGAGTTGAAGTACCAGGGACGCTCTGTTGAAGCTCCTGTATGGATCTGGATGGGACATCCTGACAATGCAGTAACACTTCATCTCGGTTATGGAAGGGCAAAGGCAGGCCGGGTTGGCACCGGTATTGGAGTAAATGCGAACATTCTTCGTTCACCGGACAGTGGTTGGTTCGATGGTGGTCTTGAGATTCGCAAAACGGGAGAGCGATATGATCTCGCATCCACGCAGGATCATCACAGTATGGAGGGAAGGCCGATAGTCCGTTCGGCGGATGTTGAAGAGTTTAAAAAGGATCCGGCGTTTGCCAAGGAGATGGGACATACACCCAAACCCGAAGAATCGCTCTACCCTCCAGTTGAATACAACGATAATGCCTGGGGAATGACCATTGATTTGAATGCATGCACCGGCTGTAATGTCTGCACTATTGCGTGCCAGTCTGAAAACAACATTCCTGTTGTCGGCAAAGAACAGGTGCTCATCGGACGGGAAATGCACTGGATAAGAATAGACCGCTACTACAGCGACGACCTTGACGACCCGCAGGTGTATACCCAGCCTCTCGGTTGTGTCCATTGTGAAAACGCGCCGTGTGAAGTTGTTTGTCCTGTTGCTGCAACTACGCACGATTCCGAAGGCCTGAACGTCATGACCTACAATCGTTGCGTCGGAACAAGATATTGCGCGAATAACTGTCCGTACAAAGTACGCCGGTTTAACTTCCTGCAGTATTCGGATACCGAAACAGAAACGTACAAGATGATGCATAATCCTGACGTTACTGTGCGCAACCGCGGCGTTATGGAAAAGTGTACGTACTGCGTGCAGCGTATCAGCGCGGCGCGAATCGATGCAAAGAAGGAAGGAAGGGATATTCGCGACGGAGAGGTTGTGACGGCTTGTCAATCCGCTTGCCCTTCACAGGCAATTACATTCGGCAACATCAACGATAAAGAGAGCAAGGTGACAAAGCTTAAAGCAGATCCGCGCTCGTACGGCCTGCTCGCTGAACTCAATACGAAGCCGCGTACTTCGTACCTTGCAAAATTAAGAAATCCCAACCCGGAATTGGAACAACTGGAACAGGCGGGCTAAACCATTGGAACAGAAGCAACGGCGCGCTGTACTGACGGAGCGGGAACCACTCGTGGCTCCCGACCAGACGTACGCGTCGATTACTGACCATATCAGTGGCACGGTACTGGAACGGAAGACACCGAAGGGTATGATGATTACCCTTGCCGTGACTTCAGTGCTGATTCTGGTCTTCCTTACTTCCGTTGGATATCTCCTCTTCAAGGGAGTTGGCATCTGGGGTTTGAACAATCCGGTGGGATGGGCATTCGATATCACCAACCTCGTTTGGTGGATCGGTATCGGTCATGCAGGAACGCTGATTTCCGCAGTGCTGTTGCTTTTGCATCAGCACTGGAGGAATGCCATCAACCGGTTTGCCGAGGCAATGACATTGTTTGCCGTTATGTGCGCCGGTATGTTTCCCTTGCTTCATCTTGGCCGTCCATGGCTTGCCTACTGGCTCACGCCGTATCCAAACACGATGGCGATGTGGCCGAACTTCCGCAGTCCTCTCGTGTGGGACGTCTTTGCCATATCAACGTATCTTCTCGTGTCGTTCCTTTTCTGGTTCGTCGGACTTGTGCCTGACCTTGCTTCAATGCGTGACAGAGCGACCAAGAAATGGCAAAAAGTGATTTACGGAATTCTTGCCATGGGATGGCGCGGCTCCGCTTGGCACTGGCATCGTTACGAAATGGCGTACCTGTTGCTTGCAGGACTTGCGACTCCGCTGGTAGTTTCGGTTCACAGCGTCGTGAGTTTTGATTTTGCCGTCAGTCTTCTTCCCGGATGGCACGCGACAATCTTCCCGCCATACTTTGTAGCAGGCGCCATCTACTCGGGTTTTGCCATGGTTCTCACGTTGATGATTCCCGCCCGAAAGATGTACCATCTTGAGGCCTTTGTCACGGACCGCCACCTTGATTACATGGCAAAGATCATGCTCGCAACGGGCCTTATTGTGTTCTACGGCTATATGATGGAACTCTTCTTCGCTTACTACAGCGGAAGCGAATACGAAGGCTTCATGATGTTGAACCGCATTACAGGCCCATACTGGTGGTCATATGCAGCGCTGGTTTTCTGTAATGGCGTTGTTCCTCAACTTCTCTGGTGGAAAAAAATCCGGACAACACCGATGCTCCTGCTTGGTATTTCCATCGTCGTGAATATCGGCATGTGGCTGGAACGCTTTGTCATTATTGTCACAAGCCTTCATAGGGATTTCCTCCCGTCATCATGGGCAATGTATTCTCCCACGATATGGGAAATAGGATTGTATGTCGGCACTCTCGGGTTGTTCGTCTGGCTTATGTACTTCTTTATCCGTGTCATGCCGATGATCTCCATCTTCGAAATCAAACATTTACTCCCGTGGAAGGGAAGAGTGATTGATACCAGTGCGGATGCAGGATGATAACTTCCGGCAATCATAAACCCGAAATTTACGGATTGATGGCGGAGTTCAACACTCCTGACGAAGTGCTTGTCGCGGCGCGTAAAGCAAGTGCATCAGGGTTTAGCAGGATGGATGCCTACACGCCATTCCCAATGGAGGAGTTGACCGAGGCATTGAAGATACGCCAGACGAAGCTCTCGCTGTTTGTACTCTGTTGCGGTATTGCGGGCTGTTTGACGGGGTTCTTCCTGCAATATTTTGCCGCCGCGGTGGATTACCCGTTAAATATCGGCGGGCGGCCGCTGAACAGCTGGCCTCAGTGGATTCCGATTACATTTGAACTGACGATTTTGTTTTCGGCGCTGGGAACGTTTGTCGGGGTATTTTTCAGGAACGGGTTGCCGCGCCCGGTTCACCCGGTGTTTAATGTTGACAGGTTTGAACATGCGAGCAGGGATAAGTTCTTTTTGTGCATAGAGGCAAGTGATCCGAGGTTTGACAAAAAGACAACACATGACTTTCTTCAAAGCCTCGGGCCGGCGTATGTTCATATTGTGGATCTTTAGATTTCGTATGTCCAGTATTTCCAAATATCCTCTCATGATTGGGTTCATTCTTCTTGTCATGTCGTCAGGTTGTACCGATATGTATAACGGCAACCGCATGAAGCCGATGGAAGAGAGCACATTTTACGCTGACAAGCTTTCCTCGAGGCCATTGGTGGATGGTACGGTTGCACGCGGTCATGCAAGGAATGATTCCCTTTTGTACACCGGAAAAAGCAAAGGGCAATTCGCGGACATGTTTCCCATAAAAGTGACGAAGGCTGTGTTGGACCATGGCCGCGAACGTTTTAATACGTTCTGTTCTCCATGTCACGGCAGGCTTGGTAACGGGCGCGGCATGATAGTGATGCGCGGCTTTCCCCAGCCAAATTCATTTCATTCCGACAGTGTACGATCACGTCCTGCCGGGTATTACTTTGATATCATTACAAATGGTTTCGGGAGAATGTACAGCTATGCTCCCAGCATACCAGTTGAGGATCGTTGGACGATTGTAGCGTATATTCGGGCCCTCCAGGCCAGCCAGAACGTTTCAGTATCCGGGCTCTCCGAAGCAGAACAAAAGAAACTATTGATACAGCAATAGATGGAACAACTCGACACATTACGCCCGCAGTTTGACAGGATTGAACAACGTGCATTCATTCTCGGCGTCGTTGGTGGTTTAGCCTTGATTGCTGGTGCACTTGTTTCAACGCACCAGTTCTTTCAGTCGTATCTTTACGGAGATATTCTTTGGCTGGGCCTGACCATCGGTTGCCTTGGTATTTTGATTCTCCATCATTTAGTTTCAGGGCATTGGGGGAATCTCATTCAAAGGATTGTGGAATCCGGTGCGCGGAACACGCTATTAATGGGTGTATTATTCATCCCGGTAATTGTTGGGATGGAGCACCTGTATCCGTGGACAAATACGGCGCATGTAGAAGGAAGCCATGTCTTGCATGCAAAGTCCGGCTATCTCAACTTCACTTTTTTTATTGTCAGGGCCGTTCTCTTTTTTGTTGTCTGGGCCGGGATTGCATTCCGGCTCAATGCAATGTCACATAAGCAGGATCAAACGGCCGACCCGCTTCTGACGCGCAAGATGAAGATCTTCAGCGGCCCGGCAATGGTGCTGTTTGTCCTGACGGTTTCCTTCGCTTCCTTTGATTGGATGATGTCACTTGAGCCTGAATGGTACTCAACCATCTATGGGATGCAGACTATTGTTGGGGGAGTGCTGACAACGCTTGCCTTCTGTATTCTTATGTTGAAAATACTCTCCGGCAAGCCCCCGATTTCAGAAGTGATTACCACGCGCCATATCCATCATATCGGTAACCTGTTGATGGCCTTCACCATTCTTTGGGCATACATGGCCTTCTCCCAATTCCTGATTATCTGGTCGGGAAATCTACCTGAGGATAATTTCTACTATATCCGCCGGCTCGGGACGGGATGGAATATCGTAGCAGTGATTCTGCTCGTCGGCCATTTCTTCATCCCTTTTCTTTTGTTGCTCTCACGAAAAAGGAAACGGGAAATGGATTCCCTCGCTCGTGTTGCAGTTGCTGTTTTTCTTATGCGCTTGGTGGACTATTTCTGGCTGATTGTCCCCGCGTTCAGTACGGACCATATTCGTGTGCATCCATTGGACTTTGCTGCGCCGGTTGCTATTGGTGGCCTGTGGGTTGCTTTGTTCATTCGCCGTCTCAAAGTAAAACCGCTGCTCCCTCTCCACGATCCGAGATTTGAGGAAGGAGGGGAATCTCACTGATATGGAAGACCAGAAAGGCCACGATCACGAAGAGTCACTGAGACGGAAGCACGAGACAACAGATGCTGATGCTAAACGGGTTCTGATCGCAGGGGTTGGATTTCTCGGCATCATGGTTGTGGGGTTGTTATTGTCGTGGGCGGTGTATCATGTTGTAAAAGGGCGAACATCAAATCCGAATGCACCCGCAACCACTTTCGAGGAACCGAATTCGACAAACCCGCCACCACGTCCCTGGTTGCAGGCGAGTCCCCGCGATACATTGCTGATGGTACTTCGCGCGGAGGATTCCGTACTGACAAGCTATGGTTGGGTTAACAAAGAAGCGGGAATTGCACATGTTCCCATCGAGCGTGCAATCGAAATGGTGGCTGCCAAGGGTTTCCCATATCGTGAATCAGACAGTTTGAAAAAATGAACATTCCAAAGATGAAGACTATAGCTGTTTGGCTTATTTGCGTTACTGTGGTAACGAAAGTGGTCTGCTTCGGTCAAATGGTTGAGCCGGCAAGCAAAGCGTTCAAGGAAGTGGGTATTGATCAAAAGCTGAACGAACAGGTACCTCTGGATCTTCACTTTCTTGACGAGAATGGCAAGGAAGTGGCACTACGTGAACTTGTAAAGTCGAAGCCTGTGATACTCTCTCTGGTGTATTACCGCTGTCCGATGCTTTGCACACAAGTGCTTAACGGTATAGTTGAGACATTAAAGACTCTGGAACTCCAGGCAGGGAAAGAGTTTGATATTGTCACGGTCAGTATTGACCCTGCTGAAACACCGGAGCTTGCCTTGGAGAAGAAACAGCATTATGTGGAGGAATACGGAAAGCCGGGAGCGGAGGCGGGTTGGCATTTCCTTACGGGGCGACAGGAGTCGATCACAAAATTAGCTGATGCGGTAGGGTTTCGGTATGTGTATGATGAAGATGCAAAGCAGTTTGCACATGCGAGCGGAATCATGGTGCTCACCCCCGAAGGTAAACTTGCGCGTTACCTGTATGGAATTGAGTATGCCGCAAAGGATCTGCGCTTTTCGTTGATGGAGGCCGGACAAAACAAAATAGGTTCGCCGGTCGACAAATTGCTCTTGCTCTGCTATCACTATGACCCGATGACCGGCAAGTACGGTGTGATGGTGGGTAATCTCCTCCGCGGAGGCGCCATTCTCACGGTGTTATTGCTTGGCGGTTACATGGCTGTCAATTTTTGGAGAGACCGCGCGAAAGCGGTTGGGCCGGTAAAAAACATAAAGATTGAATTGTAGATTACTCTATGTGGGATTTTCCACTTATACCTGACAGGGCATCAACAGTAGCACCGCAAATTGATGCGTTGTATTTCTTTCTTGTGCTGATCAGCCTGTTCTTCAGCATGGTGATTGTCATTGGTCTCGTGTATTCTGCTGTGAGATACAGGAAGGGGTCAAAAGCAAGCCGCGCCGGGGCAAAGAACGAGCATCTTGGGCTGGAACTTGCATGGTCAATTATCCCCCTCTGTATTGCAATTGGTATTTTTGTCTGGGCATCTACTCTGTTTCTCAATATGCATGTCGCACCGCCGGATGCAATGGAAATCTATGTTGTCGGAAAACAGTGGATGTGGAAAGTGCAGCACCCACAGGGGAACCGCGAAATTAATGAGTTGCATGTCCCGGTCGGCAAACCCGTTAAGCTCATCATGACCTCGCAGGATGTCATTCACAGTTTTTATGTTCCTGCATTCCGGATCAAACAAGATGTGCTGCCCGGGCGGTATTCTACCCAGTGGTTTGAAGCAACGAAAGCAGGGGAGTATCATCTCTTCTGCGCGGAATATTGCGGGACATCTCATGCAGGTATGATCGGGAAAGTTATTGTGATGGAACAACCAGACTATGAGCGATGGCTTGCCGGCGTTGGTAACGTGGCAGCCATGGCGACAACAGGTGAACAGATATTTACACAGTACGGTTGTCAAACCTGCCATAAGTCCGGTTCAGGACAAAGGGGTCCGGCACTTGTCGGACTTTTTGGGAGCAAAGTCAAGTTGCAGAATGGTGAGATAGTTATCGCCGATCAGGAATATCTGAGAGAATCCATTGTAAACCCGTCCGCAAAGATTACGGAAGGCTATCTTCCATTCATGCCTACGTACAAAAGTCAGCTTACGCATGAGCAATTGAACCAAGTGGTGGAATATGTAAAGACCCTGAGCTCCGGCAGTGCCGCAAACTCGAGGTAGGAAGAGATGAAAAGAACAGAACACACCAAACCAGAAGATTATCTCCACGCGGGCTATGGCGTCCGTTCCTGGCTTTTTACCGTGGATCATAAGAGGATTGCCATTCTGTATCTGCTTTCGATTACACTGTTCTTCTTTGTTGGCGGCTTCTTTGCGCTCTTGTTGCGTCTGGAATTGTTGACGCCGGGAGGAGACCTCGTCTCAGCGCAGACATACAATAAACTGTTTACGATGCACGGCGTTGCAATGATTTTTTTCTTTCTTATTCCCTCCATTCCTGCCGTGCTTGGAAATTTTCTTGTGCCAATTATGGTGGGTGCAAAGGATCTTGCCTTTCCCAAATTGAACTTGTTAAGCTGGTATTTGTACTCCATAGGCGGCCTCTTTAGCCTGTATGTGATGGTGACGGGAGGTATTGATACTGGTTGGACGTTTTATACGCCCTATAGTAGCACATACGCACTCACCAATGTTGTTCCGGTAGTCATAGGGCTTTTTATTCTTGGCTTCTCTTCCATTCTCACGGCCATTAACTTTATTGCAACGATTCACCGGATGCGGGCGCCCGGGCTGACGTGGTTCAGGCTTCCGTTATTTATCTGGGCAATGTATGCGACCAGTGTGATTACGGTGCTTGGAACACCGGTTATCGCCATTACGCTTGTGCTTCTTGGTTTTGAAACGA
>CAZWIN010000063.1:0-11196 GCA_964633855.1 uncultured Chitinophagales bacterium | reverse complement strand
CGGGATCTTGCTTCCGGGAAAAAACTGGGGGCGTTTGCCCTATCCGAGCCCGAAGCAGGAAGCGACGCATCCAACCAGCATACCATGGCTGATAAGGATGGGGAGTTTTATATTCTTAATGGTACCAAGAACTGGATTACCAATGGTTCTACTGCAGACATTACTGTGGTTATGGCGACCACCGATAAGAGCAAAGGCTCTAAAGGCATAAGTACGTTTATAGTCGAGAAGGGTACTCCGGGTTTTACCTTCGGGCATAAAGAGAAGAAGCTTGGTATACGAAGCTCGGATACCGTATCACTGTCTTTTCAAGATTGTCGCGTTCCGTCAATCAACCGTATCGGTCCCGAGGGTGACGGCTTCAAGTTTGCTATGCGAACACTGGAAGGAGGCAGAATAGGCATTGCCGCTCAGGCATTGGGAATTGCCCAAGGATGCCTTGATGCTTCGCTCCGGTATGCAAAAGAGCGCAAAGCATTTGACAAACCGATTGCGGAACTGCAGGCGATTCAATTCAAGTTGGCGGACATGGCAACGAATATCGCAGCGGCCCGTATGATGATTCTCCAGGCATGTGCGCTCAAACAAGCCGGGAAGCCCTATGGAAGGGAAGCGGCGATGGCAAAACTCTTTGCTTCGAAGATTGCGGTGCAGTCAGCGCTCGAGGCTATCCAGATTCACGGCGGCTACGGATATGTCCGTGAATATCTGGTGGAACGTTATTTGCGTGATTCCAAAATAACGGAAATCTATGAAGGCACGTCGGAAATTCAACGATTGGTTATTGCACGATCGCTTTTAAAAGAGTAATCTCTTTGAATCAACAAACCAAGAAGGGTGCGCTTATGAAACAGATTTCAATATTTGTTCTTGTTGCCGGTGTTTTGCTGTTGGCTTCCTCGACAGCGTCTTCGCAAGTCCATTGGAATGTTGGGGGTAACATGGGTATGTCCATTGTGACCAGTCCTTCAAGTGCGGATTTTACATTTGGGCCCAATGCAGAGATATTATTTGGCAAAGGGCTGGCTGTCGGTACGGAATTTAATATTTTCACCGGTACAGGTACCCCGATCGAATGGGCAAACTATTTTAAATATTACTTCACCGTTCCCGGCTCAAAGATCAAGCCTTATGGAAATGCAGGGTTCGGCCTTTTGTTTGTTACGGGCGGGCCATACTTTGACATTCGATTTGGCGGTGGTGCCGGTTTTCCTGTGGCGCGAAATCTCTACATTGGCCCCGATCTTCAATTAGGGCCGGTCTTCGCAACCGGCAATACCCGGTTTGTCATCTTGATTCGTGGCGGAATACATTACGAAATATAATCTTCCAAAACATACCTCATTCACTAAAGGGAGTTTACAAATGAAAAAAATGCTCGTTGTTATTTTTCTTTGTCTTTCTGTCGGTGGTCAGGCAAGCGCAGAAGTTGGATTCGGTGCGGGGGCTCATGTTGGTTTTGCTTTTTCTTCCTTTCCGGCACCGGCAAAAGATTTTTATGGATCAGGAATTCTTTTCGGTGCTCATGGCGATCTCAATATTATCAAGTACGTCACTGTCCGGCTCAACTTGGACTACGTAACATTCTCGTCAGACAAGGATAAAATAGGTGCAGGTATTGCTGCGAACAATGGTGTCGCGGCTTCTGACATTGTATTTTCAGGGCTGAACACATCTGATTTTTCTGTGTACGTGAATGGCCTTGGCAAAATACCAATTGAAGGGTCGCAGGTTACACCATACGGTCTCGTTGGCTTCGGCCTCAATTTCCTGAGCGCCAGCGATGGGACGACCACATATCAGGGAACGCCACAGCCTCAGATTACCATCAAAGGCGAAAGCAGTACCAAGTTTGGATTGAACTTTGGAGCTGGATCAGAATTTACCCTGAGTAAAGCCATGAAACTCCTTTTGGAATTCAAGTACAACATCATATTTACTTCAGGCTCCAGTACGAGCTATTTCCCGATCGTAGTAGGAGCAACATTTACTCCATAATGAGTTTTGGATAGCCTCTAAGAGCCTTACTTATTGAGACTGGCCCGTTGCTTAAAGGACGGGCCTTTTTTTTATGTTTTTTTCGAACAAAGGCCTGCAGAATGAAGCATCCTGGGGCGGACTTGACAAAGCTAGTGGATTTCTGTATCATGTGTCCGCCTCATGGCGCTGTTATTAAACAACAACTTATACAAACTACTTGGAGTTTTACTATGAGAAACCTATTGCTAATGGTTGTTGTGTTGGCGATGGTGTTTGCAGTAACCGGTTCAACAAATGCGCAGAGCAAAATGAGTTTGAGCATCGGAGCCGACGTTCTGCTTCCTATGGGGACATTTGGTGATGCGGTCAGCACCGGCTTTGGCGGAAGCGTTCGCGGTCAGTATGATATTACACCCATGTTCAGTGCTGGTCTGACTGCCGGATACTATACATGGAGCGGGAAAGATATTACAACCGCTGGAGTAACCGTAAAGGGTGCAAATTTCAAAGGACTGCCTGTTCGCGTATTCGGCAAATACTACTTTATGCCTGAAGGGCAGGCACGCGTCTACGGAATAGCTGAGCTTGGTCTGTTCTTCAGTTCAGTTGACGTTCCCGCACAGACAATTGGTGGTGTGACGTTCGGAGGCGGAAGCGTTTCCAGCAGTGACTTCAATTACGCCCCCGGTATTGGTGTCGAGCTTCCGGTAGGCAGCGGCAATACGAAGATTGATGTCTCTGCCCGTTATGACGGTATCGCGACTTCGGGTAGCACCTCTGGAAGCCTGGGAGTCAGGGCCGGCGTCAATTTCCCTCTCGGCAACTAATTCGATTTCTATTTCTGGAAAAAGGAAGCCTTCGGGCTTCCTTTTTTTGTTTATGAGAAGTACAATGTGTAAGACGGAAGTATGAGTATCCCAAGCCTCACCGGCACGTTTATCATCTTCAGCGTTGCCTTGTGTTCATCTATTAAGGCACAAGACAGCACAGTTGTTCTCCGTTTTGGCGGTGATTGTATGCTGGCAGAACATTATGAAAGATCGGTCGGCGATTCTCTTGATCTGGCGTTTCAAGGTTTTCAGCTTCTCCGTAGTGCCGATCTTGCAATGGTGAATCTTGAATCTCCTGTGACGATGCGCGGAGAAAAGGTGAAGAAACCATTCAATTTCCGTATGCATCCGAAATTCTTAAAAGTACTCAGGGAATCCGGCATCGGCTTGGTAAATATTGCCAATAATCATATCTATGATTACGACTCTGTTGGTTTGTATGATACGATCGTGAATCTTGATTCGGCAGGCATTCTGCATGTCGGTGCAGGCAGAAATAATGAGGAAGCACATACACCAATAGTGGTGAAAGTGAAAGGCAGGAACATTGGCTTCCTGGGATACTACGGGGGAAGTGAAGCGCCTCCAGCACGCGGATTAAAACCGGGTGTTGCCGAACGTACATTATCGCTTATCACAAGGGATGTTACCCAACTGAGAAGCAATGGAGCTGAATTCATTATTGTCAATCTCCATTGGGGAACAGAAAAAGCCATTGCACCCGAAAAGTCACAGGTTGATTTTGCCCACACACTCATTGATGCAGGTGTTGATGTTGTCGTAGGCCATCATCCCCATGTACTTCAAGGGATCGAAAAATATGGTAACGGAGTTATCGCATACTCTCTTGGGAATTTCATTTTCGGAGGGAAGAATGTTCCCTCGTATGATACCGCATTGCTTGAGGTAAGGCTGCACGATGAAGGTGTCGAGTACATTCTCTTGCCTGTGCGTGTCACAGATTGGAATGCCAAAGCACTTGTTGGAAACACTGCAGATAGTATTCGTACGTATGTGTCAACAATATCAAGTATGTTTTCAAAGTCTATTTTTCATTTTCAGGAGGCAGACTAATGTCACGAGGTAGTATTATTGCTTTGGCTGTTGTCGGCTCACTTATTGTCCTCGCGCTGGGTATTTTTCTTTGGGGTACAGGAGTATACAATTCCATGGTGGCATCCGACGAACAAGTGCTTGCATCATGGGGAAAGGTGGAAAGCCAGTATCAACGTCGGGCGGACCTTATTCCGAATCTCGTTTCAACGGTAAAAGGGTTTGCCGAACAGGAAAAGGAAGTCTTGCTGGGCGTTACTGAAGCGCGCGCATCTGTCGGCAAAATGACAGTCACCAAGGAAGTATTGAATGATCCGGAAGCATTTGCCAGGTTCCAGGCAGCACAGGACAATCTGACATCTGCGTTGCAGCGTTTGTTGGTGGTTTCGGAGAACTATCCCAACCTCAGGTCAAACGAGAATTTTCTCTCTTTGCAGACTCAATTAGAGGGAACCGAGAACAGAATTGCAGTTGCAAGAAACGAGTTTAACGAAGTAGTTCAGAGCTACAATACCACTGTGAGGCGTTTTCCGGCCTCGCTTATTGCCGGTTTCGCCGGTTTCCGAGAGAAGCCGTATTTCAAGTCGAAGCCCGGTGCTGAGAGCGCCCCAGAAGTGAAGTTCTGATGCCCATGCAATCCCGATGGCTGCTCCTTGCAGCTGTATCCCTGTTTATTGTTTATCCGGTTTTGGCGGAGGATCTTGCCGTACCCAAACTCAAAACACGGGTAACGGACTTGACAGGGTCACTTTCTGGAACGGAGATCAGGTCGTTAGAGCAACGGTTACAGGTATTTGAGGATTCCACCTCCACACAAATCGTTGTGCTACTGTTGCCCACCATCGAAGACCGTGCCATCGAAGAAGTGGCGTACAGAATAGCAAAGGAGAATGGCATCGGCCAAAAGGGGAAGAATAATGGAATCCTCTTGCTTGTTGCCAAAGCGGACCGGAAATTACGAATAGAAGTTGGCTATGGGCTGGAGGGTATACTCCCTGATATTCTGGCGGGAAGAATCATCCGGAATGAAATTGTGCCTCATTTCCGCACCGGCGATTATTATGGTGGCATAGAAGCCGGGTTGAATGCCATTATGCTTGCCACAAAGAGTGAGTATGTGGCGGATCCAAAGAATGACGATTCTTCCCAGTCGGGCGCCATTGTTTTCTTTATCATCTTTGTTGTCATTCTGATGATGATCAATGGTATGCGGAGGCACCGCGGTGGAACATTCCTGGGAGGCGGCCCATATCTACCGGGTGGCTGGAGCAGTTCGGGTGGAGGGGGAGGAGGCTGGAGTGGAGGTGGATTTAGCGGTGGAGGAGGCTCCTTTGGCGGTGGCGGCGCAAGCGGCAGTTGGTAATCTAATATTGTAACCTAAAAAAACCTCATTCCAACCGTGAGAAAAGAAAGAGCAAAAATACAAACATCAACAGTTTCATTGCTCGATCTCATCACCGCTTTGAAAAAGGGTGAAGCATTGCTTGTTTCTCTCCCCTCCAGAGAGGGGACAAACATGTTCTTCGCCCACCTTTCACGCGGCATCTCTGCCTTGCCTTCCTCGATTGTAAGGACAAAGTCCATTTCTGAATCACTCCAGAAACTGAAAAAGTCGCTTCGCACTGTACGTCCTCAATCACCGGTTCTTATCAACTGTGGGACAGATTCGGAAAAATGGTTTACCAAATCGGAATACAGATCCGGTTTTGTTCTCAGGTCGCTTGCCGCGTTTCGGAAAATCGGAACGAGAAGCATCTGGTTGATGTCTCGGGACGTTTTCTCCCAGGAAGAGATACTTCTTTTGCAAGGGGAGATGACGTTTCTCCTTGATGTGGAGGTGGCTGGCGACAAACTTTTGGGAACCTTCATCAAAGCGAGGAGACCCTCACTCATTGAGGAGCGGGTTCCATATATTCTTGATATTACTGATTCGTTACTCCGTCTTGTTCCAGCCAGCTTGAACGTTCACCCAAAGGAGCCGATTTCAGGTGAATCCGTTGAAGTTCTACCCGAAGAAGTGGTTGAGAATATTCCACAAGCGCTTGTCAGGTTCGACTTCCAGAGCAGAGTGGTGTCTGCGAACAGAAAAGCACGGTCTCTCTTTGGATATTCTTCGGAAGAATTCATATTCCTGAAATTCCGAGACATTTTTCCGCTTCGAGGATATAGTACGGGCTATCGCTTATTGTCTCTGCTCAAACGCAAAGGACAGGTATCGGGAGAAACTTCCGTTCGGCGAAAAGACGGAAGAGAGATCCATCTGCTTTTGAATGCTGTCAGAGTCAAGGGCAGCCAGTGTGTTGTTGTTCTGGAAGATATCACCGAAAGCAGGAAACAGGAGAAAAAAGCATTTGACACCGCAGCAGCTTTCAAGAATCTTGTCGCCGATGCGTCGTATCCGCTGGCTGTGTTTACCAACAGAAAGCTGATCTTCTGGAACGCTGCATTTTCAAAAACCTTTGCCAAGATTCTTCCTCAGGGAATAGACCAGGTATCATTAAGTGCTTTTCTGGGCCGTACGAATTCGGTTGCAACCAAAGACCTTGCTTCGTTGGCGGATACTGAGGGCACATCAGATGGTATCGACTCTCTTATCAGGGAAGTTATCTTTACGCCGCCTGATTCTCAACCGTTATGTTTTGAAGTTCATGCTTCGCGTGTACAGTATCTCGGCAAAAACTCGCTCCAATGTTTGTTTGTAGATATGACATCACGATATCAGTCTCTAAAGGAGCTACAGTCCTCAGAAAGCCGTTATCGTGAGATACTTGAAGCGTCGCCGGATGCAGTATCAATTATTAGCAATGAACACTTCACATTTGTCAATCCGGTATTTCTCACCATGTTTGGTTATGCAGGCAAGGATGATATTGTTGGTAAGCATTCATCACTACTCCACGGAGAGCATCCGGAAAAGCTTGAATGGCGAAAGCGCGGAAAGTCACACATTTCTGTAGAGCGATACGAATTTAACAAGAAACGCAAGGATGGCACACGTCTTTGGGCGGAGGCAATTTCTAAAGGGATAACGCTTGGCGCACAGCATGCAACTGTTACGTATTACCGCGATATTACAGAACGAAGAGAGCACGAAGAAGAAACACGGCAATCAATGCGTGCATGGGAATCGGTCAAAAGAGTGACGGGTTTGCTGGGAGGTGTTCTTGATTCAGAAGAATTGATGCAGCTCTCCCTCTCCGCAATACTCAAAGAGTTCAAAGCAGATCTTGGCGCCGCATTCTTGAAGGATACGGTTGTTTCTGAATTCCGTCTTGTTGCAGAGCAAAGCTTGACAGAGAAGTTGAAACTAGTCTTTCAGGCTCAGCCAGTCTTCGAGGGAATTGCCGGTTATTTGAATAAGACCTTCGAGCCACTCATTCTCTCAACAGAGAATTATCCCGCATATCTTCCTCATAGAACACTTTTTTCCGATGAGGGCCTGCCGACTATTCTCTTTCTTCCCCTTGCCGGAGGGGATATCCTCCATGGTTTTCTTATGCTCTGTTGGAAGAAGGGGAAGGTTTTTGACACACGAAGCCAGTCTGTATTTGAACTGCTGCGTGATCAGTTGGGTGGAATTGTCGCAAGGTCGGTTCTCTTCCAACGTGTAAAGACAAGTGAAGAGTTGTACCGCACATCGTTGGAGAACATTTCTGAGATCGTGTATCAGTTTGCACCCGGTGGTGTACTTCTCTTCCTGAGTTCAGGAATCGAAAGGCTCGTTGGTCATGCTCCACCGGAATTTTACAAGTCAGCAGATTTATGGCGAATGCTCCTTCATCCCGATGATCGGATAAAATACTCACAACGGATGTTAAGTCATACCCAGGGAAAAAATGAATTCCAGATGGAATACCGCATACTCCCGAAAGGGAAGGCCGCATACCGATGGGTAAGGGATTCCATCCGTTATATGCGCAATAGCGCCGGTGGATTGGTTTCGATCCATGGTACATTGACTGATATTACACCGCAAGTGGAATTTGAATCCGGGCTTGTCAAATCAGAGGGGTTGAGGGCAGACGTCCTCGAGAGTATTCAAGAAGGCGTTGTCGTGCTTGACTCGTCGCTGATGTACATAGACTGGAACAACGCCATGAAGGAGATTACCGGAATTGCCCGCGAATCCGTTATCTCTAAGAACGTCTTTGAGGCGACGCCCACACTGTTTCAGGAAGAGATGCGTCCGTTGCTTCAGCGTGCATTAGCGGGCGAGTCAGTCAGTTCACAGGATATCTCGCTCTCTGTGGATGGAGAGCAGAAATATATCTGGATACGTTATTCACCGTTGCGCGACAGAACAGGCTCCATTCATGGTATAGCTGGTATTATTGCGGATATCACTGCACGTAAGCGCCTTGAACGTGAAGCAAAGGAATCAGAAGAAACTCTCCGCAATGTCATTGATGCTATGGGCGATGGGCTAATGATTTCCGACCTTCAGGGCAAGGTGTGGGAGATGAACCGTGAGTTCTCGCATATCACCGGGTATGCCCGTGGCGAAGTGCTCGGATTACAATTTCCATATCCGTGGGTGGTTGATGAGGAGCTGGCCCGTTTTGTGAAGTGGATTACGGTTCTTCGCGAGAAGAGCTACATGCGCGATTTTGACATGACATGGTTGCGGAAGGATGGGAGGAAGATAGCAATATCTCTCAACACCACGCTGCTCCGGAATGCCGTTGGTGAACCGGTAGCAATGCTTAACATTGCCCGTGATATTTCGGACAGGAAGCGCCTCTCACTTGAACTCGAGTGGAAAAACAAACAGATCGAACTTCTGAACCGTATCATCAGCAAAGCAAACGAAACAATGGATTTCCCTGAGATGTTTGATACAATAGCGAGGGAAGTTCTTCCGTTGGTGAATTACGATGAGATAAACGCCGCTGTCCTTTCTGACGACCACAGCACCATGACCGTTATTGCTTCTGTCGGGCCGGAAGAGAAGACGCTCCCTGTTGGAGCCAGCGTTCACACGGAACATACTGTTTCCAAAATTGCCATTGAACAGGACCGCGCTATCGTCATTAATGACTTGAGCAATCATGAATCTTTGGCTGAAAACACTCAATCAATACGTGAAGGGTATCATGCCCAGATAAGCATCCCGTTTTATCTTAAGGATAAAGTACTGGGCACATTTAATGTCGTGAGCGCAAGCAGGAATGCGTTCAGTGGTGACGAGCTGACATTCTTACAGCCCATCGCGGACCAAATTGGTGCGATGGTTGACAGGGTGCGGCTGTTTCAAAAAGTAAGCGAGGATAGTAAGTATATCCATAATCTTGTGAATTCCATTTCGAGTGTCGTATACACCATTGATGCCAACTACATTGTTACCGAAGCCAACAAAGCGTGGCGCGAGTTTGCGCATTTGCTTGGCCTTGACAGCATGACAGATGAAAACGCTATCATCGGACGCCCGTTGGAGGAGATTCTTCCTGACCGCATTTCCTGGCCGACATTCCGTGCCGTGATGCAGGATCTCTTCGATGGCAAGATGGATGTGTACGAAGAAGAGTTTCAACGGGGCAGGGAAGACATCCAGAAGATCTTCAGGCTGGTGATAACTCCCATGATCATTGATGATAAGGTGACGGGATTGGTGTTCACCTATACCGATATCACACAGATCAAGAAAACGGAAGAGCAGATTCGTCGGCGAAACAAAGAACTCGTTGCACTGAACACGATCGCCACCTCCATCAATACTTCGCTGAACCTTAATGAAGTTCTAAAGGTATCGGCTGCGCAAATAAAAGATATCGTTGGGGCTAACGTTGTTCTGTTCTATCTCAGAGAGGAATCTGCCGACCGGCTACTCCTCGCGCAATGGCTCGGTCTTTCAGAGGAACAAGCAGACAAGATTTCCAATCTGGCTACTTCTGAGAGCGTCACAGGAGCAGTCATCTCCAGTCGTCAGCCATTGTATATCACTGCGGGGTTACTCAAAGATGAGAGAGTGACATTATCTGGCCGCAGGATCTTTGAGGAACTCAACCTGCAAAGCCTTGGCGCAATTCCTCTCCGTTCACGGGAGAGGGTTCTTGGTGCCCTTGATGTCGCATTCGTAGGGCATCACGAGTTTACTGAACAAGAGAAACAGTTACTACTGTTAATTGGAAATCAGATCGGCCCTGCTATTGAAAACGCCCAGTTGTATGAAGAAGTGCAGGCACAAGTTCAACGAATCACATCTCTGTATGAGCTGGGCAAAACACTCACAGGTACGCTGAATACGCAAGCTCTTCTGCAAAGCGTCCGTTCTGAAGTAGCACGTGCTTTGCCCCTTGACCGTTTTTCCTATGCCTTCTTTGACGAAATACGTTATGCTCTCAGCACAGTGTATGATTTCACTGATGGAAAAGAAGTATTTCATACTGGTGAAGCAGGCCAGCAGGAGCGCATTGTTCTCCCGGATTCACGCTACTGGCCGGTTGTGACAAGCGCATCGCCGTTGCGGGCTACAGGTGAGTATGGCGAGAGTATCCTCGTGGTTCCCGTGAAGGCAAAGCAGAAGGTTATTGGTATTCTGACTGCAGAGGCGACATCATCGAATGCTTACTCGCCGGCTCACTTGCGTCTCTTGGAAAGTATTGCTAATTTGACGGAAATTGCGCTCGAAAAGGCACGTTTGTACGAGGATACGATAACAAAATCCATGGAAATCGAGGCACGAAACAAGGAGCTGGATGACTTCACCTACGTCGTTTCCCACGATCTCAAGGAGCCGCTGATCAGTATCGAAGGATACAGTAAAATCCTCCTGAGCGATTACAAGGACAAGCTTGATGAGGATGGCAAAGAATATCTGTCTTCTGTTGTGCAATCAACAGGAAAGATGAAAGGCCTTATCGGAGACCTGTTGACGCTTTCCCGACTCGGGCGTGTTGCTGATATATCTCAGCTTATTTCCTCTCTGCAGATCGTTAATGAAATCATCCACGAGCTGCGCTTTACACTCGAAGAAAAACACATTACGGTAATGGTTGCGCCGGAGCTTCCCGACGTTCGCTATAATGCGACGCAATTGAGCATGGTATTCCGAAACCTCATTTCGAATGCATTGAAGTTTAATGACAAGCCTGAGCCGACAATCACTATTGCAGTTGAGGATCAACCGGATTGCTATGTTTTTTCAGTGGCGGACAACGGCATAGGAATTGAAAAACAGTATTTTGAAAAGATATTTATGATTTTCCAGCGCCTGCAAAGGAGCGAGCAGTATCGGGGTACAGGTGCCGGCCTTACCATTGTGAAAAAAATCGTCGAGAACCATCATGGTAGGGTGTGGGTGGAATCCAAAGTCGGCGAAGGGACATCCTTCTAT
>CAZWIN010000062.1:1413-11238 GCA_964633855.1 uncultured Chitinophagales bacterium | reverse complement strand
GCAACGCAAAACCACCGGCTTTGGAGGCCACCGCAAGAAACGCTGTGATGGTGATCGGCGCGCCTTCATACACATCGGGAGTCCAGAAATGGAATGGTACTGCCGAAATTTTATATCCGAATCCCGCGAAGATCAACACGCCGGCAAGCATCAGGGCCACAGTATTCACTCCACCTGCAGCCAGATATTGATTAATGGAGTAAATATCCAACGATCCGCTAAGCCCGAACAGTATTGACATACCGTACAGCATCAGCCCGGAAGAGAGCGCGCCGTAGATAACGTACTTGAGTGATGCTTCCCCTGAATCCGGAGCTTCCTTCGTATAACCTGCAAGGATGTAGGAGGCAATACTTGAAAGTTCCACGGCAAGATACATCATCAACAGGTTGCTCGCACTAGCCATGAGCATCATTCCAAGTGTCAATCCGGGAAGCAATGCATAGTATTCACCAAGCTTCCGGCCGGGAGAGTTCAACTCGGCGGAACTGAGCGAAAACACCACAACAAGAATCGCCGAGACAATAATAATCAGCTTGAAAAAGACGGCAAACGAATCCACTGCGATCATATTACTGAAGATCGAGGCACTCGCCGTGCTTTGTCCGAGCACAAGAAACCCGGTGACAATGAGCCCTGCCATAACAACCGTCGAAACTACGGTTGCTGTTTTTCTGAACAGCAAGTCCGCCAGGATAGCCACCAGAAACGTCCCGGTCAGAGCCAGCTCGGGATAGAATGATTGAAGGTCTTTGAGAATTTGCTCAGCCATTGACTATTAGTTCGCACTCATCATGGTTGCCTTGCCGGCAGCCTGAAGCAGCTCCGCAAGGTGGTTCATCGAACTGTTCATCAGGTCGAGTATTGGTGAAGGATAGATACCGAGAAAGATAACGATGATCGCGAGAGGCACAAGCATGACCATCTCTCTTCCATCAACATCCGTAAGAGTTTTCCATTTTTCGGGCAGTGTTCCGAGAAACACTCTTTGCAATAACCAGAGCATATATCCCGCAGTCAGTACGATTGTTACTGCACCGATGATTGTCAGAGTGCGGAACGTTTGAAATGCCCCTATCAACGAAAATGCTTCACTGATGAATCCGCTTAACCCCGGCAGGCCTAACGCGGCGAAGAAGGCCACAGTCATTATGCCGGCATACCTTGGCATCTGATTCATTAATCCGCCGAAGTCATTCACGCCGCGCGTGTGGGCACGATCATAGACAACACCAACAATAAGGAAGAGCATTGCGGTGATTGTGCCGTGGTTAAACATCTGGAAGACCGCGCCAGTCATGCCTTGTGTATTCATAGATGCCATACCCAGCACAACAACTCCCATATGGCTGATACTGGAATATGCAATCAGCTTTTTGAAATCGGTTTGCGCCATTGCCACCAGCGCCCCGTACACCATGCTGATCACGCCCAAAAGGGCAAGATACCATGAGAAGTGAACCATGGCATCCGGAAAAATCGGAAAGCTGATGCGCAGCATGCCGTACGTGCCCATCTTCAGTAGAACACCTGCAAGAATAACACTGATGGGTGTAGGCGCTTCAACGTGGGCATCAGGCAACCACGTGTGGAACGGGAAGATGGGAACCTTGATCGCAAAACCGATGAACAGTGCAATATATGCCCAATACCGCATCGCGGTCCCCACACCAGCAAGCAGCGAGTCTGGTGCAAAGTTGCCGGGATCCATCATTGCCAGCATATTGAATGTATAAATCTTCTCCAATCCCTCGGTCCCCTTCTGCATTGCTTCCGCAACAGAATAGGTGACTCCTGCCGGGTCAATATACATGTTGACGCTGAAGTACAGGGCGATCAATGCCAGCAACATCAACACGCTGCCGAACAGTGTGTAGAGGAAGAACTTTATCGCCGCATATTCACGCCGGGCACCGCCCCAGATGCCAATCAGGAAATACATCGGCAGCAGCATTACTTCCCAGAAGACATAAAAGAGGAAGAAATCCAGGGAAACAAACACACCCATCATTCCTGCATCAAGCAGCAGAAGCAATGCAAAAAAACCCTTGACGGATTTCTCAATCGTCCACGAAGAGATGACCGCCACGGCACTGATAAGCGCCGTGAGCAGGACCATGGTAACGCTGAGGCCATCAACACCGAGAAAATATTCTATATGAACACGGCCAAACCAGGAAACACTTTTCACATCAATCCATGATGCCTGTTCAACAAACTGCATTCCCGCCAGCGTATTGATTCCGGCCATTCCTTTGTCAAACTTCATAACGAGAAGAACGGCAACAACAAGCTGAACAACCGTTATCGCCAGCGATGACCATCGTATGGCATCACGATTCTCCTTTGGCAGGAGCAGAACCAGGACCATGCCGGCAACAGGCAAAAAGGTCAAGAATGTTAGTACACCGACACCAAAAATATTCATTACTCTTCCATCCTCCTGAATTCAGGGGTTAACAATCCAAAGGGAACTACACTGCCCGGGACAACAGATAAAATACCATCACACCGACCACGACGAACAACAAATACGTTTGCACCTTTCCGGTTTGGAACTTCTTCAACACCAACCCTCCAAACCCGGAGAGATACGCGGTAAGATTGACAAAGCCATCAATCACTATTGAATCAACCTTGCCGCCAATGACGGCGGTTATGCGAGTGATCGTTCCGCCTCCATTCACAATACCATCAATAACTGTACCGTCAAACCACTTGAGGAGGTTTGTCAGCGCAAGAGTCCCTCCCACCACAGCGTTGTTGTACAACTCATCGAAGTACCATTTGTTCAACAAAAACTTGTGAAGCGGGCCCATACTCTCTGCGATTTTGTCGGCATTGATCTTCTTCCACTGGTAGGTCGCAAAAGCAATGAGTATTCCGAGTCCGGCAACTACCAGCGAAAGCATCATGGCTGTATTGTGCGCATGGTGATGAGCTTCCTCGAAAACTTCAATTGACGGAGCTGCGACCGACGCAGGCACAACTGTCTCAGGCCGTTCAACAGCGTGGCTTATCCAGCCTTCAGCCGCATCCAACGGGTTGTAGCTATAGAAAATGAAGAGCGAGAGGCAGGCAAGGATCACCAGCGGGATCGTCATGACTTTTGGCGATTCATGCAGGTGTTCGAACCTGTGTGGATCCTTATGGGCGCCGAAGAACGTCAGAATGACAAGCCGGAACATATAAAATGCCGTCAGCCCTGCAACCAGGAAACCGATAATGGGGATCAGCATATGTCCTGTGAGGCTGCCAAATGCCAATGTTCCTGCAAGGATGGAATCCTTGCTCAGAAAACCAGAGGTCAACGGTACACCGGAAATTGCGAGAGTGTAAATCAAAAACGTCGCATAGGTAACGGGCATCTTCGATTTCAATCCGCCCATGTTGCGGACATCCTGCGGGTCTGTATGATGGTCATGCTGATGGTGCAGTGCATGGTGCATTGCATGGATCACGGAGCCGGAGCCAAGGAAGAGCCCCGCCTTGAACATGGCATGAGTAACAAGATGGAAGAACCCTGCTGTGTATGCGCCCACACCAAGGCCCATCACCATATACCCGAGCTGGCTGATGGTCGAATATGCGAGCACTTTCTTAATATCGTTCTGTGCTATCGCGATCGTCGCGGAAATGAACGCTGTAATTGCGCCGATGTATGCAATGACCATAAGGGCATCTGCGGTCATCAGCGGGAATGTGCGCGCAACAAGATACACGCCTGCCGCAACCATGGTCGCCGCATGAATCAACGCGCTGACAGGCGTGGGGCCTTCCATTGCATCAGGTAGCCAGACATGTAGCGGGAATTGTGCAGACTTCCCAACCGCACCGCAGAAAATCAAAATCCCTGCTGCTGTCAGCCAACCTTCACTCCCGTTAGGGATAGTGCCCGAGTGCATGCCTTCAAAAATTTCCTTCAGTCCAAACGTGTGGAACGTCATGAAGAGGATCATGATCCCCGCAAAGAACCCGACATCACCCACGCGGTTCGTGACAAACGCTTTGATCGCCGCATTAGACGCGCTCTTCTTTTCATACCAGTGACCAATAAGCAGGTACGAACTGAGGCCCACCAGCTCCCAACCGACATACAACAGGAACAGGTTGTTTGCCAGCACGATCATCAGCATCGAGAACGAGAAAATACCAAGGCATGCAAAATATCGGGAATACCGCACATCGCCGTGCATGTATCCGATGGAGAACAAATGAACCAGCGTGCTGACAAGCGTTACCAC
The DNA here is from genome assembly GCA_964633855.1 of uncultured Chitinophagales bacterium. Lineage (GTDB taxonomy): Bacteria > Bacteroidota > Ignavibacteria > UBA10030 > UBA6906 > CAZWIN01. The sequence goes on along the minus strand of CAZWIN010000062.1, from coordinate 6,994 downwards.
AACCAGCATGATTGCCGCGAGGTTATCAACAGAAAATCCAAGCACAATCTGAAGAGGTCCGATTCCCGGGACATTATGGAAATCCACCCATGTAAAATTCAGCGCAAGAGTTTCAGAATGATAAAGTGAAAGCTTTTGAGCCAGGACGGTAACAGCAAGAACAAGGGTGGAGGTGAGAATTGCAGTCCCGAGCCAATCGCCGCCATTAGGCAACCGCTTCCCGAAGAAAATAAGAAGAAGGAATCCCGCCAGCGGAAGCAGCAGAATCAACAGAGATAAATTAAGGAGAAGGTCCTGGGACATACTATCCGCTATGGTTACTCTTTCAGACTGCTCACTTCATCAACATTGATGGTCTGGAACCGGTGATAAATATTCAGCACTATCGCAAGCGCAACAGCAGCCTCGGCTGCGGCAAGAATAATAACAAAGACCGCCGCCGCTTGGCCGTCAATTGTTGTACCACCGTAACGTGAGAATGCCACAAAATTGATGTTGGCTGCGTTCAGCACAAGTTCAACACCCATCAAAACCAGAACGGCATTCCTTCGCGTAAGTATTCCGTAAATACCCAATCCGAACAACAATGCGCTTACAATCAAAAAATGTGCAAGTTGAACATGGGGCAGCCACTGGAAAAAATCCTTCACGAACCCTTCCATGCTCAGACTTTCCTTTCCCGGCGTGAAATCATCGCCGCGCCTATCAAAGCCACCAGCAACACCACGGAGGCAATTTCAAACGGCAACAGGTATGTCGTCAACAGTAATTCACCGAGTGCAGGCGTGGTTGTTGTTGTCGCGGGCGACGTTACCGCCACATCCTTCCAGTTGGAATAAAAAAGGCCGCTCATCGAGCCTGCGACCAACGCCACTACCAGCATCGCCGGCACCGTGTGGATGGATCCGGTCTTGATGTCAACACTCACTATCTTGTTGGTCAGCATTACACCAAACAGCAACAATACGAGAATTCCGCCGACATAAATGAGTACCTGGGTCACCGCGAGAAAATCAGCCTGAAGAAGGACATACAACCCAGCCACGCCGAAGAACGTGAAGAGCAGGGCGAACGCCGAATAGACAATGTTCCGCGAGAACACGACGATGAACGCCGAGAACACTGTGATGAAGGCAAACAGATAGAAAACGATATCAAATAATTGCATACTGTATCAACTCTGGGTCCCGGGCGTGGATTCGCCTTTTGGCGCTGCCGCCGGCTTGGGGGCTGCCGGTGCTGACGCTTTCTTTGCCGCCTGCTCTTTGTCATACGCCGCAAGCTTTGCTTTTGCGGCATCAACCTCCGCCGCTGTCATCGTGGCGAAGTTATATATCAGGCTTCCGCGATCATATTCTGAAAATTCATACACATCCGTCATCTTGATGCACTCTGTCGGACACGGATAGACACACAATCCACAATAACAACATTTGGCAATATCAATATCAAAGACCGGAACATACAACCGCTTTTTTGTCCCGACAGAGGTCAGGCCGAGGTCAACATCCGGCGTTGATTTCAGAGTCTGGATGGTAATGCAATCCACCGGACATGCCATCGAACACTGATCACAACCGATGCAGTCATCCATGTTCACGTACAGGCGATTGCGTGCACGCTCAGGGAGCTTCAGCTTGACTTCCGGATATTGAATGGTTACCGAAGGCGTAAAAAGATGGCGCCATGTGATCTTCATCCCGATCAACACGGTAATGATGCCATCCCAAATATTTTTGAAATACCTGCCCATGAATTGCCCTGCGCCTATTGCACCATCATTATCCACAATCCCACGCCGATGACGATAACGAAGGAAAAGGGAATCAATACCTTCCAGCCCACATACATAAGCTGGTCAACACGAAGCCGCGGCAACGTCCAGCGAAGCCACATTTGCACAAACACAACCGCCATGCCTTTCGAGATGAACCAGAAGGCCCCCCAGATCGGGCCCGACAACACATCGCCAAAGGGACTGTTCCAGCCGCCGAAGAATACCGTCGCAGCAATTGCCGAAACCGCAAACATGTTTGCATATTCGGCAAGAAAAAAGAGCGCAAATTTCATCCCGCCATACTCGGTATGGTAGCCTGCAACAAGTTCGGATTCCGCTTCGGGAATATCAAACGGTGTCCGGTTCACTTCCGCCAGCGACGCCACAAAATAGATCAGAAAAGCAAGAAAGAGAAACGGAAACTTCTGGAATACGAACCAGTTCCAAAACATCCCCGATTGCGCAAGATTAATCTCCTGAAGATCAAACGAACCGACAATCATCAAAACAGCCAGCAGTGAGACGGCAACAGGGATTTCGTAGCTTACAATCTGAGCAGCTGAGCGCAGCGCGCCGAACAACGACCATTTGTTGTTTGAAGCCCAACCCGCCATCAACAACCCCACGACAACCAGCGATGAGATGGAAAGAATGAAGAATAAACCAATATTGATGTCGCTGCCGATGTACGCGGCGCTGAACGGGATCGCTGCGAACGCAGCATAGGAACCGATAAATACCACAAACGGCGCCAGGTTAAAAAGCGAGCGGTCTGCAGCCGTTGGAACGATATCCTCTTTCTGTATCAGCTTCAGAATGTCGGCGATTGTCTGCGCCCAGCCGTGCCACCCGCCAACGCGCATCGGGCCAAGGCGGTCCTGCATGTGGGCGGAGATTTTTCTTTCCCACCAGACGGCGAACAGCGCGAATGGTACAATCCACAGCAGCGGCACAAACGCCATCAGAACATACACAAGGACTTCGTTTTGCAGTATGTCTATGAGAAGTTCTTTCACTACCTGCCACTCATAATTCTTAATTCAAAACTCATCACTATCTTCATCCTACCTGTCCACTTCACCCAGAACAATGTCAATACTGCCGAGAATGGCAATCACATCGGCAATCATTGCACCGCGGCACATTGCCGGAAGCGCGGAGAGGTTCACATAACACGGGCTTTTCACTTTCACGCGGAAAGGGCTTGTTGTTCCATCCGCCATGATGTAATATCCGAGTTCGCCTTTGGGTGTCTCCGTGCGCACATACACGTCTGAAGTATCGGGACGGATTCTTTTGGGAACGGCCGACTGCACATCGCCCGCAGGAATCTTCTCCACTGCCTGCTCGATGATATTCAGGCTTTGCTCCATTTCGCGTACTCGCACCATATACCGGTCCCAACAATCTCCAAGTGTTCCCATCCGTCCATCACCGACGGGAATTTCAAAATCAAACCGGTCATAAATGGAATACGGGTCGTTCTTCCTCAAATCCCATTTCATACCGGACCCTCTGAGCACAGGCCCGCTCACGCCGTAATTGATGGCAACATCCGCAGGAAGAACACCGACATTTGCCGTACGCTCAATGAATATCTTGTTGTATGAAAGAAGATCATTCAGCTCTTTGATATTCGGGCGGTAGTACTTGCAAAAATCCCTGACTTTTTCCTGGAAGTTGGAAGGAACGTCATGAGAGAGTCCGCCGATCCATATATAATTATAGAGAAGACGTGCACCGCAGGTATGTTCGAAAATATCCAGAATGCGTTCACGGTCGCGGAAACAATACAGGAACGGCGTGAACGCCCCGATATCCATGCCGTAGGTACCGATGGCAATCAAATGGCTGCCGATGCGGTTGAGCTCCGACATAATAACGCGAATGTATTCCACACGCTCGGGCACCTTGATATTCAGCAGCTTCTCGCATGCGATAGCATACCCGAGATCGTTATTCATTGCAGCGATGTAATCCATCCGGTCGCAATAGGGAATAACCTGCTGGTAATTGGTCATGTGTTCCGCGTGCTTCTCAAAACAGCGGTGCAGATAGCCAATATGCGGAATGACATCCACAACAACTTCACCGTCAACTACGAGCTCAAGGCGCAACACTCCGTGCGTGGAAGGATGCTGCGGGCCCATATTGATGACCATTTCTTCCGACCGGAGCGCGCGCCCGAATCCGGGAATTGTCACCGGACGCTTCTCTTCTACAGTCACATCGGAAGAGTATGTAAGCGATTCCGCCATCAGTACGGCACTTTCATACCGTTGTAATACTCGGGCACCTGATAATCCTTGCGCAATGGATGGCCTTCCCAGTCATCGGGCAGAAGAATTCGGCGCAAATCCGGATGGCCATCAAAAACAATTCCAACGAGGTCAAACGCTTCACGTTCATGCCAGTTTGCCGTCTTCCATACCGATTCAACCGAAGGGACGTGCGGATTCTCCAGCGGCACTTCAACCTTTAACGTAATCTTGTGATTCCACTTTGTTGAATTGAGATGATACACGACGCCCAGCTTTCCATTTCCGTAATCCATGCCACTGAGGCACATCAACAGATCGAAATTCATCGCCTCGGTATCCCTCGCGAACGTGCAGGCCTCACGGAGCGACGCCGGAGCTACTTTCAGATATGGGTCGAGAACACCGTCTGTTTTTACCTCGAGAATGGAGTCGCCAAACTTCGCTTTGAATTTTTCGCCGAGTTCCTGGGGGATCATCTGGATTGCGGATTTCTGAATGGTAATTTCGGATCGGGCATTTGGTCAGGCTGATTTCTTTGCGAGGCTTTCGTTACGGATTTTCTCCTGCAGCTTCATCAACCCTTCCATCAACGCTTCGGGGCGTGGCGGACATCCCGGCACATACACATCAACGGGAATAATTCTGTCAACCCCTTTCAACACATGGTAACCATGCTCCCAATAGGGCCCGCCGCAATTCGAGCAGCTCCCCATGGAGATGACGTACCGCGGTTCCGACATCTGGTCGTACAATGTTTTAATTCTGCTAGCCATTTTGAGTGTAACGGTTCCCGCAACAATCATCACATCTGATTGCCGCGGCGTTCCGCGGAAGAACACGCCAAAACGGTCGAAGTCATAATGCGATGCACCCGTTGCCATCATTTCAATTGCACAGCACGCAAGGCCGAACTGCATCCCCCAGAGCGAAGAGAGCCGTGCCCAATTCAACAGGCTGTCCATCGAGGTGATGATGACGTTACTGTTTTCAAATTTTTGATCTAAGAGGCCCATCTGGGGATTTCGGATTACGGATTGTGGATTTTAGATTGAGTATTTGGTGCGTGTTTGGAATTTGATATTTGGTTCTTCCTTCTTCTACACTGCTGCTTCCTCAGGCTTGAGTTGGTTGTCCAACACACCCACCCCTTTCTCATAGCGGGGGATATGCGGCGCCGGCCTGTCCCAATCAAGGTCGCCTTTTCGCCAGACGTACGCATAGCCCACAAACAGGATGGCAAGAAACACCATCATTTCAATAAACGCATACCAGCCAAGTTTGCTGAACACCACCGCCCAGGGAAAGAGAAAGACAACTTCAACATCAAAGACAAGAAAAATGAGGGCTACAACGTAAAAGCGGACATTGAAGCGGACGCGTGTATCGCCAATGGGCTCTTCGCCACATTCATATGTGGAAAGTTTGCTGGGGTAAGGCCGGTTGGGCCGAAGCAACCACGCCATTACCAATCCTCCCGCCACAAATACTACCCCAACTAACAGAAAAATAAGAACCCGGCCAAACTCGGTGAGCATTCAGTAAC